>NZ_JAIUJZ010000024.1:0-23661 GCF_020176775.1 Saccharopolyspora sp. 6M | reverse complement strand
GGCTGGCGGGGGGGCCGCCGTGAGCCCCCCCCAACTCGCCGGGGGTTTTGTGGGGGCGCGGGTGCCCCCGGGCGGCGCGCCCCCCCCCCCCCCGCGGGGCCGCCCGCCGGGGAAGTCGCCCGCCAGCAGCCATTCCGCGTACGGCTCGGTCACCACCGGCACCGCGTCGCGGATCCCGCCCAGCTCGTGCACGGCCCGCACGTCGGCGGGTGTGGTGGCGGGCGTGATCCGGTCCACCACGGTGCTCACGACCGACACCCCGGCTTCCAGCCATGCCGCGAACGCCGCGTCGCCATCCGCCGCCGCCTCGCGCAGCACCGAACGCAGCACCGCGCCGTTGTCCGGCACGTTGTCGCAGGGCACCAGGGTGATCGGTGCGGCGGACGCGCGGAACCGCGCCCGCAATCCCGCCACCAGCCGGGAGATCGCGGAGTCCCGCCCCGGCGGCGGCACCCGGTAGGCCGCCTCCGTCGCGGTGAGCGTCACCACCGCCACCTCGGGCGCGGCGAGGTCGGCGAGCCACTGGTCCGCCTCCGCACCCGCGTGCGCGCGGCTGAGCGAGCCGACGGTGCGCACCGGATCGTCCGCGCCGCGCACCAGCAGCGAGTACATCCCGCCCTGCGCCGTGAGCGCCGCGGGCAGCTCGGTGCTGCGGAACGTGTACGCCGCGATGCCCCACTCCGGATCGGCGGCGGTGTACCAGGCCTGGTGCGCGCGGTGGAACCCGCCGAGCCCCAGGTGCACGGCGCGGACGGGGGCCGGCTCGGCATCCCGGCTCAGTCGCACGATCACAACCGGAAGGCGGTTCGGGGCTGGCGGTCGTTGAGGTCGCGCAGGACCTGCGCGGCGTCGTCCTCGCCGAGCACGTGCTCCGCGACGAGCGAGGCCAGGTGCCCGGCGTCCACCCGGCGCGCGGTGTCGTGCCGGGCGGGGATGGAGCAGAAACCCCGGGTGTCGTCGATGAATCCGGCGGTGCGGTGGAAACCGGCCGTCTCGGTGACGGCGTCCCGGAACCGCCGCATCGCGCGCGGCGCGTCCAGGAACCACCACGGCGCGCCCAGGTACACCGACGGGTAGAACCCGGCGATCGGCGCGAGCTCGCGGGAGAACACCGTCTCGTCGAGCGTGCACAGCACGGTCCGGAACCGCGGATCGGTGCCGAACCGCCGCAGCATCGGGCGCAGCGACTCGGTGAACTCCGCGCGGGTGGGGATGTCGTGGCCGGTGTCGGGGCCGTAGCGGGCGAAGGTCTCCGGGTGGTGGTTGCGCAGGCTCCCGGTGTGCAGTGCCAGCACCAGGCCGTCCTCGCTGGACATCCGGGCCATCTCGCCGAGCAGCTGGCGCGACAGCAGCGCCGCGTCGCCGCGGCCGGCGCGCACCTCGCCGAACAGCCGGGAGGCCTCGTGCTCCGGCAGGAACTCCATGCGCGGGTCCGGGGCACCGTGGTCGGTCGCGGTGGCGCCGTGCGCGCGGAAGAACTCGCGCCGCGCCTCCAATGCCCGGACCAGGCCGCGGTAGTCGCCGGTGTCGATGCCGCTGACCTCGGCCAACCGGTCCAGCGCCGCGGGCCAGTCCGGGCGGGTCGCGTCGAGGTAGCGGTCCGGGCGGAACGTCGGCACCACCCGGCCCTGCCAGCTCGGGTCCTCGGCGAGCGCGCGGTGGTGGCGCAGATCGTCGGCCGGATCGTCGGTGGTGGCCAGCACCTCGATCCCGAACGAGCGGTACAGCGCGCGCGGCCGCAGCTCGGGGCGGGCCAGTCGTTCGGTGAGCTCGTCGAACAGCGCGTCGGCGGTCTCCGCCGCGGGCTGGACCGCCACGCCCAGCACGTCGTGCAGCTCCGCTTCCAGCCACTGCCGGGACGCGGTGCCGAGGAACAGGTGCCAGTGCGAGCAGAACGCCCGCCACACCTCGCGCGGTGGCGCCGGTTCCGCCGGACCACCGGGGAGTCCGCACTCGTGCAGCGGGACGCCGTGGGCGTGCAGCAGCCGCGTCACGTAGTGATCGGGCGTGACCAGCAGCGCCGCCGGATCGGCGAACGGCCGGTCCGCCGCGAGCAGCTCGGGGTCGACGTGCCCGTGCGGGCTGATCAGCGGCAGGTCGCGGACGTGCTCGTAGAGGCGCCGGGCGATGGGCCGTTGCACCGGATCGCTCGGCAGCAGCCGATCAGGGTGCGGCGCGAGCGGCATCGCCGCCGATGAAGTGGAACCACTGGCCATGCCCGCAGAATCGGCCGCGGGCCGCGCCCCGGACAACTAGTTGCCATCGGTTGCCGGACCGGTGGAGCCGCGGACCACGAGGTGCGCGTCGAACGTCCTGGACCGGGTGCCGCCGCCGGTCAGCTCGGCGTGCACCGCGTCGACCGCGCAACCGCCGACCTGTTCGGCGGGCCCCGCGATGGTGGTCAGCCCGGGCACCACCAGGTCGGCGCCGAAGATGTCGTCGCACCCGACGACGCTGCGGTCCTCCGGCAACCGCAGACCCATGACCTGCAGACGCTGCATCGCACCGATGGCGACGAGGTCGTTGTAGGCGATGGCCGCGGTGGCCCCGTCCAGGACGAACGCCTCCGCCGCGTCCCGGCCGCCCTCCCTGGTCGGCGGGTGCGGCCCGAGGAACGACGACCGCAGGCCCAGGGACGCGGCTTCGGCGTGCACCGCCCCCCAGCGCTGCCCGTTGATCCACGAATTGCGCGGGCCGGACAGGTAGGCGATGCGCCGGTGCCCGAACGCGGCGAGGTGGCGGACGGCGGTGCGCATCCCGGCCGCGGTGTCCACCACCAGGCTCGGCAGGCCCTCGATCACCCGGTTCACCATCACCAGCGGCCGGTGCCGCGCCAGCTGCCGCACCGAGTCGTCGGCGAGCCGGGAGGTGGCGAGGATCCCGCCGGTCGAATTCGCCAGCAGGTGCCGCAGGTTCCCGGCCTCCACCTGCGGCGACTCGTCGCTGTCGGTGAGCGCCAGCGCGTAGTGCCGCTCGATGGCGCGGGACTGCGCGGCCTTGATCAACCCGGCGTAGTAGGGGTTGGCGATGTCCGTGACGACCAGCATCAACGTGCGGGACCGGCCGGGCGCTTCGGCCCTGGCCAGCGGGCGCGGCTCGTACCCGATCTCCGCCGCCGCGGCCCGGACCAGGTTGCGGGTCGTGGCGCTGACCCGCGACGGATTGCCGAACGCGCGGGACACGGTGGACGCGGCGACGCCGCAGCGCCGCGCCACGTCGTAGATCGTCGGTCTGCGCTCGGCCACGGGCGCCACCTCCTGCTCGGCTCCGATCAATCGACCACGCCGACCGCCGCGATGACAACAGGCGGCGACCCGTCGCCGCCGACCTCCCGGCGTTCCCGGTGCCGGGCTCCGCGAGCCGCCGCGGGTTCCTCCCCGACGCGTTCGCCCGACCCCGTTGGACGAACGGGCCGTGCACCCGGCCGGTCCAGCGGAGGTGCCGCGCACTCGGCGGACCGGAGACCGTCAGGATGGGGAGGCAACCCGTTACGGGACCGGACAGTTCTCGTTGTACGGGGACGACGCTCGGGAGGCTCGCGTGACCTGGATGATCTACGGTGCGACCGGCTACACGGGGCGGCTCATCGCGGAGCGCGCCGTCGACCGGGGGCAGCGCCCGGTGCTGGCCGGGCGGGACCCGGCGAAGGTGGCGCGCGTCGCCACGCCGCTCGGCCTGCCCTACCGCGTGTTCGACCTGCGCGACGAGCGGGCCGCCACGACCGCGCTCGCCGACGTCGACCTGGTGGCGCACTGCGCGGGCCCGTTCTCGGCGACCTCCGCGCCGATGGTCTCGGCGTGCCTGGCTACCGGCACGCACTACGTGGACATCACCGGCGAGATCGACGTGTTCGAGTCGGTGGCCGCCCGGCACGAGGACGCGGCGAAGGCCGGCGTGGTGCTGCTGCCCGGATCCGGGTTCGACGTGGTGCCCACCGACTGCCTGGCCGCGCTGGTCGCCGCCGCGCTGCCCACCGCGACCACCCTGGACCTCGCGTTCCAGGCCAGCGGCGGGATCAGCGGCGGCACGCTCAAGAGCGCGCTGGAGGGCGCCGCGCTCGGCGGGCGGGCCCGCATCGACGGCGAGCTGCGCACCGTCCCGATGGGCTGGCGGCACCGGGAAGTGCCGTTCCCGTCCGGTCGCCACGCCGTGTCCTCGCTGCCCTGGGGCGACGTGAGCACCGCGTTCCGCAGCACCGGCATCCCGAACATCACCACCTACACCCGGCTGCCCGGCCTGAACCGGCTGGGACCGCGGGCGACGGCCGTCGGCCGCACCGCGCTGGGGAACCCGGTGGCGCAGCGCCTCGGCAAGGCGGCGATCGGTGCGCTGGTGCGCGGCCCCGGCACGGCGCAGCGGGCGCGGAACTGGGTGGAGGTGTACGCGGAAGCCACCGACGACGCCGGGCGTTCGGTCTCGGCGGCGCTGATCGGGCCGGACACCTACGAGTTCACCGTCGACTCGGTGCTGCGCACGGTCGCCGCCCTGCTCGCGGGCGGGGTCCGCCCCGGCGCGCACACCCCGTCCACCGCGTTCGGCCCCGACTTCGTCCGCCGCCTGCACGGGGTCCGGGTCATCGAGCCCGTCCGCTGACCCGCGGCAACGACCGGACCGCCCGTCCGGAACGGGACGGGCGGTCCGGTCACGTGGTCGGTCAGAGCAGGCCGAAAGTGGATTCGACGACCATCCAGACGCCGAAGACGGCGAACAGGGCGGCCGCCCCGTAGCGGATGAAGCGCTCGGGCAGGTGCTTGCCGAGCAGCAGCCCGACGCCGATGGCCAGCGCGTCCGCCAGCACCATGCCGACCGTCGAACCGATCCAGGTGCCGAGCCAGTCGTGCTGCGAGGCGAGCGTGACGGTCGCCAGCATCGTCTTGTCGCCGAGCTCGGCGAGGAAGAACGCGAGGGTCACCGCGATCACCGCGGAGCGGGCGGTGCGGCCCGCTTTGCTCTTCTCCGCCTCGGTGAGGTGGTCACCGCGCAACGTCCAAGCGGCGAAGCCGAGGAACGCGATTCCGGCGACGAGCCCGATCCACTCGGTCGGCAGCAATGCGCCCATGCCGAATCCGAGCGCGACGGAAGCGGCGTGCACGACGGTCGTGGCGATGGTGATTCCGAGCAGCACCTGCCAGGCCCGGAATCGGGTGGCGAACGTCATCGCCATCAACTGGGACTTGTCGCCGAGTTCGGCCACGAAGATGGCGGCGGAACTGATGGCGAAACTGGCGAACACGGTGGATGCACCTCTCCTGGGGCTGGGATCAGGCACGTCGCGGCCTCGACCCGATGTGCTTTCGGATCGAAGGTCTCGCCCGCCTGCGCTTCGAGAGGCTCCGCGACCGGGCGCGTCGTCGCGCCAGCATGTCGATCGCGAATTGAGGGCTACTCCCCTTCCGGCGCACAGATTACCCATTCCACCGGAACAATCAACACATCACCGGTAGATCGCGGACGCGAATTCAACCGGCCTCCCCGGCTGAAAACACGTTTCGGCGAACCGAAAACCATTCCGGCGGAATGCCGGAAAAGGAGTTCAGCGCACCAGCGCCAGTTCGGTCGGCACCGGCCGGGACACCAGCAGCCCCACCGCCGAGACGGTGTCCACGTCCTGCGCGCCGGGCCCGGTGCCCTCGACGCCGAGCTCGGGGCGCCACCGGGCGGTCTGCACCAGGCCCGGCTCGGCGAGGTCGTAGCCGTTGAACACGCCGCGGAAGGCGTCGGCGCTGCGCCAGGCCGGCCGGCAGCCGATGCGGGCGGCCACGTCGCCGAAGCGGTCGACCTGCTCGGGCGTGGCGGTGACCGCGGACAGGTGCGAGACGACGAGCGCACTGCCCACCGAGCAGGCGTCCCGGTAGGCGGCGACCACCCCGGACAGCTCGTCGTCGTCGGTGATGAACGGCAGCGCCGCCATCGCCAGCACCGCCACCGGCCGGGTGAAGTCGAGCAGGCCGGTGACGCCGGGCGCGGTGAGCACGCTCGCCGGTTCGCACAGGTCGGCCCGGGTCACCGTCACCCCGCGCGCCCCGGCGAGCTGCGCCTCCGCCAGCCGCACCGTGAACGGGTCGGCATCGACGTAGGCGACGCGCGCGTCCGGGTCGACGCGCTGGGCGGTGCCGTGCACGTCACCGACGGTGGGCAGCCCGGTGCCGAGGTCGAGGAACTGGTCGATGCCGCGCTCGGCGAGGTGGCGCACCGCGCGGCCGAGGAACGCGTGCAGCACGCGGATGTGCTCGGGCAGGTTCGGCAACACCGGTGCGAGGTCCGCGGCGAACTCGCGGTCCAGCTCGAAGTGCGCGGTGCCGCCGAGCAGGTGATCGCACACGCGCGCCATCGACGGCAGCTCCGGTGCTCCCGGCCCCACCAGCCCTCGTCGCCCGTCCGCGTCGGAACGCGTTCCCATCGCCCACCCCCAGGTTCGCGAACCTCCCCAGCCTAGATCGTCGGGGCACGCCCCGACAGGGAATCGGCGCGCGTGGGCCGGGTCACCGGGCGTCGGGGGAACAACCGGCGGCCGCGGCGGCGTTGCAGCACGCGGTGCTCCCCCGCTCATCTCCTCGGGCGGGGGAGATCACGGCACCAGGTGGTCGGAGTCCCGCGCGTCGGTGATGGCCATGTGCCCGGGTGCGTGGCCGATCGCCAACGGCGGCGCGGACCGCATCACCGCCGCCTGCGGCGTCACCCCGCAGGCCCAGAACACCGGGACCTCTCCCGGCCGCACCTCCACCGCTTCCCCGAAGTCCGGCGCGTCCAGGTCCCGCACCCCCAGCTCGCCGGGCGAGCCGACGTGCACCGGTGCCCCGTGCACCGCCGGGTAGCGGGACGTCACCCGGACCGCGGTGGCGACCTGCTCGGCGGGGATCGGCCGCATCGACACGACCAGCGGCCCGGAGAGCTTCCCGGCGGGGCGGCATTCGCGGTTCGTCCGGTACATCGGCACGTTGCGCCCCTGTTCGAGGTGCCGGACGGGCACGCCGGCCTCCAGCAGCGCGGCCTCGAAGGTGAAGCTGCAGCCGATGAGGAACGACACCAGGTCGTCCCGCCACAACCCGGTGATGTCGCCGAGCTCCTCGACGAGCGCGCCGTCCCGGTACACCCGGTAGGCGGGCAGGTCGGTGCGCAGATCGCCGTCGAAGATCGACGCCGCGGTCTCGCCGGGTTCGGTGACGTCCAGCACCGGACAGGACCGCGGGTTGCGCTGGGCGAACAGCAGGAAGTCGTAGGCCTGCGCCTGGGGCAGCACCAGCAGGTTGGCCTGCGTCCACCCGGCGGAACACCCCGCGGTGGGGGTGCGCAGGCCGGCGCGGAACTCGGCCCTGGCCTGGCTCGGGGTCAGCTCGGCTGGTCGCATCGGGATCACCTCTCGGTTCGGCGGAATCGGATGCGCTGCCCGGGGCGGGCTTGGGCGGCGCGGTCCACCTCGGCGGCGAGCAGCACCGCGATCACCGGGTACCCGCCGGTCACCGGGTGGTCGGCGAGGAACAGCGTGGGGCGCCCGGACGGCGGCACCTGCAGCGAGCCGAGCGCCATGCCCTCGCTGGGCAGCTCGTCGTCGCGGCACCGGGTCAGCTCGGGACCGTCGAGGCGCATGCCGACCCGGTCGATCTCGGCGCTGACCTCGAACTCCGCGCCGAGCAGCGCCGCGAGCGCGTGGTCGGTGAACCAGTCCGCGCGCGGCCCCGGCACGACGTCGAGCACCAGCTGCCCGTCGCGGGCGCGCACCGGGGCCTGGTCGATCACCGGGAACTCCCGCGGCGCGGGCCCGACCGGGAGCCGGGTGCCCGCCGCCAGCCGCGGCGGCCCGAGCCCGGAGAGCACGTCGGTGGCGCGGGACCCCAGCACCGGTTCGACGGCGATGCCACCGCGCACCGCCACGTAGCCGCGGAGCCCGCACGCCGGTGTCCCGAGCCGCAGCAGCGCTCCCGCGCGGACCCGCAGCACGGTGTTCACCGGTTCGGCCCGGCCGTCGACGGTGATCGGCCCGTCCGCGCCGGTGACCGCGACGGTCACGTCCCGTTCGGGCCGCAGCACCAGCCCGCCGAAGGTGGTCTCGATGCCCGCGGCGCCCTCTGGGTTGCCGACGAGCCGGTTCGCCAGCCGCAACGCACCCCGGTCGGCGGCACCGGAGACGCCGACCCCGATGCCCGCGTGGCCGGGGCGGCCCAGGTCCTGCACGGTCGCCAGCGGCCCCGGGGCGACGACCTCGATCACGAGACCTCCTCGAACCGGACGCGCACGCCGGGCCGCAGCAGCGCGGGCGGTTCCCGGTCGGTGCGCCAGACCTCCAGGTCGGTGCGGCCGATGAGCTGCCAGCCGCCCGGCGATTCCCGCGGGTAGACGCCGCTGAACTCCCCGGCGAGCCCGACCGCGCCCGCGGGCACCCGGGTGCGCGATTCGCCCCGCCGCGGGACGGCGAGCTTCGGGGAACCCCCGGTGAGGTAGCCGAACCCTGGGGCGAACCCGCCGAAGGCGACGGTCCAGGTGCTGCCGGTGTGCTCGCGCACCACGTCACGTTCGGTGAGCCCGGTCAGCTCGGCGACGGCGGCGAGGTCGGCGCCGTCGTAGACCACCGGCACCCGCAGCAGCCCGCCCTCGTCGCCGCCGCGTTCGCCGGGCCGGGCCTCGCGGACGGCGCGCTCGACGGCGTCCGGGTCGGCCCGCTCCGGGTCGAGCGCCAGCAGCAGCGTGCGGGCGGCGGGCACCAGGTCGACGACGCCGGGCGGGGTGTCGGCGCGCAGCGCGGCGTGCAGCGCCTGCACCGCGGGCAGGTCGTCCAGTTCCACCAGCAGCCCGGAGTCGGCGCAGCGCAGCACCCGCGGTCCGCTCATCGCGCACCGCCGGCGGCGAAGGGGGCGAGGTCGATCCCGGCGTCCCGCAGCCGGTCCCGCACGGTCTCGGCGATGGCGACCGCGCCGGGGCTGTCGCCGTGCACGCAGATCGAGTCGGCGGCCACGGTGATCTCGCCGCCGTCGGCGGCCTCGATCGGTTCGCCGCGGGCGATGCGCAGGCAGCGCCGCGCGATCAGTTCCGGGTCGTGCAGCACCGCGCCCGGTTCGCGGCGGGAGACCAGGGTCCCCTCCGGCGTGTAGGCGCGGTCGGCGAACGCCTCCCGGTACGTGGTCAGCCCGGCCTCGGCGGCGTGGGACAGGAAGCTGGAGCCGGGCAGGCCGAGCACCGCGAGCCGCGGATCGTAGGCGGTCACGGCCTCGACGACGGCCGCGGCCTGCTCCTCGTGGCGCACGATGGCGTTGTACAGCGCCCCGTGCGGTTTCACGTACCGCACCGCGGTGCCTTCGACGCGGGCGAGGCCGTCGAGGGCGGCCAGCTGGTACAGCACCTCGTCGGTGAGCTCGCGCGGCGGCACGTCGATGAACCGGCGGCCGAATCCGGCGAGGTCCCGGTAGCCGACCTGGGCGCCGACCGACACGTTCCCGGCCGCGGCCCGCGCGCAGGCGCGGCGGATCACCCCCGGGTCCCCCGCGTGGAACCCGCAGGCCACGTTCGCGCTGGTCACCACGCCCAGCAGCGCGTCGTCGTCGCCGAGTTCCCAGCGGCCGAAACCTTCGGCCAGGTCCGAGTTCAGGTCGATGCGCACGTCCCCTCCATTCACTGCCACAGCTGCGCCATCGCGCCGAGCGAGTTCACCCCGAAGTACAACGACAGCAGCCAGGCCAGCACGCCGATCACCAGCAGCCACCGCGGGTACCGGTACCCGCCGAGCAGGTCCCGGCGCCGCGCCCCGACCCACAGCAGCACGCCGAACCCGACCGGCAGGATCAGCCCGTTGAGCGCGCCCGCCAGCACCAGCAGCGTCGTCGGTGCCTGGTCCAGCAGCAGGAACACGACGGTGGACAGCGCGATGAACCCGACGACAAGCCAGCTGCGGGCCCGCTGCAGCGCCGGGGAGAAGGTCACCACGAACGACACCGAGGTGTAGGCGGCACCGACGACCGAGGTGATCGCCGCCGCCCACATGATCAGCCCGAACAGCCGGAGCCCGATCTCCCCGGCAGCGTGCTGGAACGCCTCCGCGGTCGGGTTGCCGGAACCGAGGGTGGCGCCCGCGGCGACGACGCCGAGCACCGCGAGGAACAGCACCGCCCGCATCACCCCGGTGACCAGCAGCGACAGCACCGATCCGCGGCTGACCTCGACGATCCGCTCCGGCCCGGTGACTCCGGCGTCGACGAGCCGGTGCGCGCCCGCGTAGGTGATGTAGCCGCCGACGGTGCCGCCGATGAGGGTGGTGACGGCGAGGAAGTCGACCCGGTCCGGCAGCACCGCCTGCTTCAGCGCCTCCCCCACCGGCGGGTCGGACACGACGGCGACGTAGCAGGTCAGCGCGATCATGAGCACGCCGAGCACGACCACGATCCGGTCCATCGCGACCCCGGCCCGCTTGCTCAGGAAGATCCCGATGGCCAGCAGCGCGGAAAGCCCGCCGCCGAGCTTCGCGTCCATCCCGACCATGGCGTCCAGGCCGAGCGCGGTGCCGGAGACGTTGGCGATGTTGAACACGAGCCCGCCGAACACGACGAGCGCGGCGATCGCGTAGCCCAATCCGGGCAGCACCGCGTTGCCGAGGTCTTGGGCTCGCATGCCGGAGACGCCGATGATGCGCCACACGTTGAGCTGCACCGCGATGTCGATGAGCACGGACAGCACGATCACGAAGGCGAACGCGGCGCCGAGCCGCACGGTGAAGTCGGTGGTCTGGGTGATGAACCCGGGGCCGATGGCGCTGGTGGCCATCAGGAAGACCGCCCCGATCAGCGCGCCGCGGTGGGCGCCGGTCTTGGTGGTGGTGCCGCTCATGCAGTGTCCTCCCGGCCTCCGGCCTGCCGCGCCGCCGTCCGCTGCGCTGGGGTTTCCCCGGCGGCCGGGTCGCCGGCCGCGCGGTGCCGCCACGATAGGGGCCGTTCGGCGAGGGATCAATAGTGCGTTCCTACATTCCCCATGTTCAACGTTCGATCGTTCAACAATCCTGCGGTAGCGTGTCGTCGGATCGTCGGACGTGCCCGCGGGCCGCCGCGGATACACTGCGGTTTCCGATCAACCCCGGGAGAGGCATGACCAGCGCGCAGTGGGTCGACCGGCTGGCAGCGGACCGGTCCCTGCTCGAACGGACCAGCACCGTCGAGCGCGTCACCGACCTGCTGCGGCAACGCATCATCCAAGGCGAACTGCCGCCCGGCACCCAGCTCTCCGAGGTCAGCGCGAAGGACGCGCTCGGCGTCTCCCGCAACACGCTGCGCGAGGCGTTCCGGCTGCTCGGCCACGAACGGCTGCTGGTGCACGAGATGCACAAGGGCGTCGCGGTGCGCAAGCCCAGCAGCGCCGACGTCGCCGACCTGTACCGGCTGCGCCGCATCGTCGAGGTCGGCGCGGTCCGCCACGCCGCCACCACCAAGCGCGAACTGGTCACCGCGGTGGCCCGCGCGGTGCGCGCCGGCGAGCAGGCCGCCGCCGACGGCGACTGGAGCGAGGTCGGCACCGCCAACATGCGGTTCCACGAAGCGCTCGTCGGGCTCGCCGACAGCCCCCGCACCAACGACGCGATGGCCGGGCTGCTCGCCGAGCTGCGGCTCGCGTTCCACGTGATGTCCACCGACGAGCGGGGCGGGCTCGACCCGCAGCGCACCCGCGGCTTCTACGAGAGCTACGTGGAGCGCAACCGCGCCATCGCCGACCAGGTCGCCGCTGGCGAGCTGGAGGCCGCGGCCACCGCGCTGGAGACCTACCTCGCCGACGCCGAGGCCCAGCTGATCACCGCCTACGCGGAACGCACCTGACCGCGCGCCGGTCCAGCGGCAGGACTCAGTCGACGAGCCTGCGGCGCATCGCGGTGTAGGCGAGCAGCCACATCAGCGCCGCGAACAGCAGCAGCGCACCCACGTGCAGCAGGTCGACGCCCGGGCGCAGGCCGAACGAGGCGTCCCGCACCAGCTCCACGCAGTGGTACAGCGGGTTGAACGCGGCCACCGTCCCCGCCCAGCCCGGCAGCTGGTCGATCGGGAAGAACGTGCCCGCCACCAGGAACAGCGGCGTGATCACCGCGCTCACGATGTAGTTGAACGAGTCGATCGACGGCACCACCGCCGAGCACCAGATGCCGAACAGCGCGAACCCCAGCCCCGTGATCAACCCGACCAGCGGCACCAGCAGCATGCCCGGCGCCGGGTCGAGCCCGAACACCATCGCCACCAGCAACGGGGCGCACCCGTACACCCCGGACTTGGTGGCGATCCACAGCGCCTCGGCCGCGACGAGCTCGTGCACGTCGACCGGCGCGGCGAGCATCGCGTCGTAGGAATGCTGGAACTTGCGCCGCACGAACGTGGTGAACATGCCGGCGAACGCGCTGGTGAACAGCACCGACGTCGCCACCACCCCGGTGCCGAGGAACTCGATGTAGGGCAGCCCGCGGATGGTCGCGATCAGCGAGCCGAGCCCGAAGCCGAACGCCAGCAGGTAGATCGTCGGCTCCACCACCGAGGAGAACGTGCTGGACAACCAGTACCGGCGGTACAGCGTCAGCTCCCGCCGCCACACCCCGGCGAACGCGGCCAGTTCGAAGGTGCGCAGCCGCTGCGGCGTGGTGCTCATTCCACTGCCTCCCCGGTGAGCGAGACGAACACGTCCTCCAGGTTGCTCACCCGGCGGTGCCCGGTGCCGAGCCGCGCCGCCACCGGCTCAGGCATCAGCTCGGCGCGCAGCACCGAGACGGCGGGCCCGGTGCGCCGGGTGCTGAGCCCGGCCTCGCGGGTGATCGTCTCCACTTCGACGAGCCGCGCGGGCGGGCCGTAGTACTCGACGACGTCCTGCCCCGCGTGCTGCAGGCGCAGCTCGTCGGGGGTGCCGGTGGCGATGACGCGGCCCCCGGACATCACCGCCACGTCGTCGGCGAGGCGCTCGGCCTCCTCGATGTAGTGCGTCGACATGAGCACGGTGACGCCGTCCGAGCGCAGCGCGTCGATCAGCGCCCACAGCTCCTGGCGCACCTGCGGGTCCAGGCCCACCGTCGGCTCGTCGAGCAGCACCAGCCGCGGCGAGTGCACCAGGCCGCGGGCGATGAGCAACCTGCGGCGCATCCCGCCGGAGAGCTCGTCGGTCTTGGTGTCGGCCCGCTTGCGCAGCTGCGCGAGGTCCAGCGCGCGCAGCACCGCCGCCGCCCGCTCGGCCCGCGGCACCCGGTACAGGTGCGCGAAGACCTCCAGGTTCTGCCGGGCGGTGAGCTCCTCGTCCAGGTTGTCCAGCTGCGGCACCACGCCCATCGCGGTGCGCGCCCGCTTCGACTCGCGCGGGACCCGGAAGCCGAGCACCTCGATCTCCCCGGCGTCCGCCCTGGTCTGCGCGGTGATCAAGCGCATCGTGGTGGACTTGCCCGCACCGTTGGGCCCGAGCAGGCCCAGGCAGGTCCCGGCGGTGACGGTCAGGTCGAGGCCGTCCACCGCGGTGATCTCGCCGTAGCGCTTCACCACGCCGCGCAGCGCCAGCGCGGATGACGTCCTCGTCGCGACACGCTGCCGTGCGGTCATGCGCGTTCCCCCCCAGGTGGCCCGTGGACTCCGCCAACCGTACCGACGCGGCCCGGCCGACCGGCGCAACCGCGGAGATCGCCGCGCGGCGCGGCGATCCCGGCGGCGGCTCGTACCTCCCGGCGGGGCCGCCGCCCCGCGGACCGCTAGGCGAGCCCGGCGAACAGGTCCTGCTCGGCGCCGTGCGGTCCGGTGCCCGGACCGCGTTCGCCGCGCACCAGCAGGAAGTGCTCGACGGCGAACTCGGGGCGGCGCACCACCTGGGCGAAGAAGCCGTCTTCGTCGATGTTCACCTGGCTGCGGTAGTGGCGCAGCGCCGCCAGCTTCGCCTCGTGGTGCGCGGCGCCGTCCAGCACCGCGGTGATCTCCTCGTCGGGCATGGTGTTCGGCTTGAACTCGGTGATCCCGGCCTCCCGCACGCGTTCCGCGAACGAGTCGGGCAGCACCGTCCAGTACACCTTCGGCACCTGCCAGGCCGCGCCGAGCTCCGGGGCGAACTCGGGGTCGGCGGCCGGGTCGAGCGCGTTCATCAGCGCCCGGTGCGCAGCGATGTGGTCGGGGTGGCCGTAGCCGCCGAAGTCGTCGTAGGTGATCGCGACGTGCGGACGTTCGGCGCGCAGCAGCGCGACCATCTGCCGGGTGACCTCCACCGGGTCGGCGGCGGCGAACACCCCGTCCTCGTGGTTGCTGTCCAGCCCGGCCATGCCGCTATCGCGCCAGCGCCCGGGGCCGCCCAGCCAGTGGTGGCGGATGTCGCCGAGCTCGGTGAGCGCGGTCGCGATCTCGCCGCGGCGGTGCTCACCGAGCGCGTCCGGAGCGCCCCGCGGGTGGGGGGGGGGGGGGGGGGCCCCCCCCCCCCGGGGGGGGGGGGGGGGGGGGCCCCCGGGGCCCCGGGGGGGGGCCCCCCCCCGCGGGGGGGGGCGGGGGCCGCCGCGGGGGGGGGGGGGGGCGCCCCGCCCGGGGGGGGGGCCCCCCCCCCCCGCGTCCGGAGCGCCCCGCAGGTGGGCGAGGGCGCCGGCGACGACCTCGCCGAGCTCTCCGCTGGTGCAGGTCACCAGGGTCACGGTGGTGCCGTCCGCCGCGTAGCGGGCCATGGTGGCGCCGGTGGCGGTGGCTTCGTCGTCGGGGTGGGCGTGGACCAGTAGCAAGCGGCGGTCGCTCATGCTTTCGAGAGTAGCCAACTCCACCGACTAGGCGGCGGAGTCCGCCGCCCGCTCCCCGGCCGGCCGTCACAGCCGGTCCGACAGCACCACCCACACCGGACCGGACGCGAACGGCAGCGGTTCGCCGGACGCCGTCGTGTACGTGGTGCCCACGTCGGCGGAGGGCCGGGACCAGCGCGCGTCGAAGGCCTTCCCGTCGCGCAGCACCACGGCCCGGCCGGAGCCCACCGTCGCGGCGTGCGGCGCGGCGCCCCCCGCCACGTCCTTCATCGCCGAGTCCCGCACCTCTACCTGCTGCAGCACGACGGTGCCCGCACCGAGCCGCCCGCTGTCCGCCGCCGTCGCGGGCGCGCCGTCCATCGACACCAGCCAGCGCCGCTGCTCCGGCGACCAGGTGAAACCGGTGGAGGCCGCCCGGTAGTCGACCTGCGCGGAGGTGCGCGGCGCACCGCCCGCCGGGGCGGGCCCGAACGCCAGCGGCGCCTTCGGCGACCAGCCGGCGCCCGCGGGCAGCTCGCCGGGGCGGACGTAGAGGTTGTGCGGCACCGGCTTGCCGGTGCCGCGGAAGAACGCACCGGGCGCCTGCTCCGGCTGGACCGCTTCGAGCGGCGCGGCGTTCAGCGCCGGCAGCAGTTCCGGGGCCGCGCCGGAGAACGCCAGCGTCGGCCTGCCGTACTGGGCGAGCAGTTCCAGGTCGGTCTCGCGGGCGCTGCGCACCGGCCCGACGACGGGCGGGCGCTGCTTCCCGAACACGGCGACGAGCCTGCTCAAGCCACCTTCGACCGGTTCGACGACGACCACGTCCGCGGTGCCGATACCGGTCGGCGGCCGGGCTTCCGGGGCGTTGTCGATCTTCACCGCGAGCACCGGGTCGTCGCTGCCGGGAGCTCCTTCGGCGGGCGTCGGTTCGGCGGTGGGCGGAGCCGCGCCCTGCGGGGCGTCCGGGGCGCGCTGCGTCCGCGCGGGCTGGCAGGCGAGACCACCCGCCAGCACGGTCACCAGCACCGCGAGCAGCACCACCGCTCGTCCGAGAAATCCGCGGTTCCGCACCATCGCCCACCCCTCACTCGAACACCCAGAGTGCCCCTCTTTCGGGTGACGAGCAAGGTTCGCAAGGCCCTGACCAGGTGTTGTTCATGGAAGGACTACCTCCGACGGTCACGATCAGTGCACCGTTCCGACCAGTAGCCGCCCCACCCACCAGCGCCCACCCGCGAACCGCACCGGGGGGGGCGGGCCCGCCCCCCCCCCCGGCGGGCCGGGCCCGGGGGGGGGGGGCCGGGGCGGGGGGGGGGCGCGGGGGGGGGGCCCCCGGGGCCCCCGGGGGGGGCGGCCCCCCCCCCCCCCGGCCGGGGGGCCCCCCCCCCGGGGGGCCCGGGGCGGTGGTCTATCTCAGGCCGGACGTCGCGCCCGCACGCATGCGGCGACTCCGCCGACCCGACGCCGCACCGGGGCGGTCCACCGGGCAGCCGTCCGGACCGCTCCGGCGCGCCGGGTCGAACCGAGTTCGCGCCGGGGCGACCACGACCGGCCTCCGAACACCCCATGCTGAAGGGCTGTTGAAACATGGCTAAGCAGATCAGCTTCGACGAGCAGGCGCGCCGCGCGCTGGAGCGCGGTGTCAACCAGCTCGCCGACGCCGTGAAGGTGACCCTCGGGCCGCGCGGCAGGCACGTGGTGCTGGACAAGCAGTTCGGCGGCCCGCAGGTGACCAACGACGGCGTCACCATCGCGCGCGAGATCGAGCTCGACGACCCGTACGAGAACCTCGGTGCCCAGCTCGCCAAGAACGTCGCCACCAAGACCAACGACGTCGCGGGCGACGGCACCACCACCGCGACCGTGCTGGCCCAGGCCCTGGTCAAGGAAGGCCTGCGCAACCTGGCCGCCGGCGCCAACCCTGCCTCGCTGGGCAAGGGGATCCAGGCCGCCACCGACGCGGTCGTCGAGGCGCTCAAGGCCAAGGCCACCCCGGTCAAGGGCCGCGACAACATCGCCCAGATCGCCACCGTCTCCTCCCGCGACGAGAACATCGGCGCGCTGGTCGGCGAGGCGATGGAGAAGGTCGGCGAGGACGGCGTGATCAGCATCGAGGAGTCCTCGACGCTGGCCACCGAGCTCGAGGTCACCGAGGGCGTCCAGTTCGACAAGGGCTTCGTCTCCCCGTACTTCGTCACCGACGCGGAGCGGCAGGAGGCGGTCCTGGAGGACACCCAGATCCTGCTGCACCGGGACAAGATCTCGAACATCCAGGACCTGCTGCCGCTGCTGGAGAAGGTCGCCCAGAACGGCAAGCCGCTGCTGATCATCGCCGAGGACGTCGAGGGCGAGGCGCTGTCGACCCTGGTCGTCAACGCGATCCGCAAGACCTTCCGGGTCGTCGCGGTCAAGGCCCCCTACTTCGGCGACCGCCGCAAGGCGTTCCTGGACGACCTCGCCGCCGTCACCGGCGCGCAGGTCATCGCCCCCGAGGTCGGGCTCAAGCTCTCCGAGGCCGGCCCCGAGGTCCTGGGCAGCGCCCGCCGCGTCACCGTCACCAAGGACGACACCATCCTCGTCGACGGCCACGGCAGCAAGGACGACGTGCAGGCCCGCGTCGAGCAGATCCGCAAGGAGATCGAGGCCAGCGACTCCGACTGGGACCGCGAGAAGCTGCAGGAGCGGCTCGCCAAGCTCGCCGGCGGCGTCGCCGTGATCAAGGTCGGCGCGGCCACCGAGACCGAGCTCAAGGAGCGCAAGTCCCGCATCGAGGACGCCGTCGCGGCGTCCAAGGCGGCGGCCGAGGAGGGCAGCGTCCCCGGCGGCGGTTCCAGCCTCATCCACGCGTCCAAGGCGCTGGAGGGCGACCTCGGCCTCACCGGTGACGAGGCCACCGGCGTGCGGCTCGTCCGCAAGGCGCTCGAAGCCCCGCTGTTCTGGATCGCCAGCAACGCGGGCCAGGAAGGCGCCGTCGTCGTCTCCAAGGTCCGCGACCTCGACTGGGGCGCCGGCTACAACGCCGCCGACCTCACCTTCGGCGACCTGATCGAGCCGGGCATCGTCGACCCGCTGAAGGTCACCCGCTCCGCGGTCGCCAACGCGGCCTCCATCGCGCGCATGGTGCTGACCACCGAGAGCGCCGTGGTGGAGAAGCCGGAGGAGGAAGCGGAGCAGGCCGCGGGCCACGGCCACGGCCACTCCCACTGACCTCCCGAGGAACTCCGGCCCGGCGGTTTCCCGCGGACCGACGCGGAAGCGCCGGGTTCGCGAGGGGCCGCCGGGGCCCGCGGGGCCCGGTCACCGGGCCAGGTCGTCGCGCTCAGCGGCGGTACCGCTGACGAGGAGTACCGAGAACGGCTCCGGCCGGTGGTCCTGCCGCCGGAGCAGGACGTGGGTCAGGGGCGGCACCCACGGGTGTCGCCCCTGATTCGTTTCCGCGCTCGCTCCGGGGTCCGCAGCGGATGACGCCCCTCGCAGTCATCCGATTCGGCCCGCCCGGTGCGGGCGCCGCCACCGCCGTTCGCGCGGCGGTCGCGTCTCAACCGGCCAGTGCGGCCACCCGGCGCTTGCGGGTCTTGATGATCACTTCGCGCTCGGACTCCGAAAGCCCACCCCAGATCCCGTAGGGCTCCTGCACGGCCAGCGCGTGCCGGCGGCACTGGTCCAGAACCGGGCAGTGCTGGCACACCTCTTTCGCCTTCGACTCACGCCGCGCCCGTGCCGGGCCGCGTTCGCCGTCGGGATGGAAGAAGTACGCGCTGTCCATCCCGCGACACGAACCCTTGATCTGCCAGTCCCAGATGTCCGCGTTCGGGCCTGGAAGACGTCGAGTGTCGGCCATTGCGACAACCACCTCCCACCGGTGGATCCCCTCCCCGCCACGGCGGCTGCCGTGGCCTCGCATGATCCAAGGTAGAACCGCGCCAATACTTGTTCAACCCCTTTCGCGCCGAAAGCTGTTCACTGACGGGTGATCTCTGACCGGTGGCATCCGGGTGCACCCGCTTGCCACCGGCCGCCACGATCCGGAACATGACCGCGTGACCATGCGGGAGGAACCCCTGTCCGGGCAGCACGGCGCCGCCCGGGCGGTTGATCCACGACTTGCCGACCACCCGGACGGCCCTGCGCTCGCCGGCGGCGCCGCAGGCACCGGCGAAGATCGGAACGGTGCCCACCGCAAGATCGCGGAGGCGGGCGCGGACCGAGCCGCCGGCGAGGGCGGCAGGCACCGTCGCGATACGGAGCCGACGGCCCGGCAGGACGGGGATCCGGGCACCACCGCCGAAGACCGGTCGGGAACGTCGGGAGGAGCGGACGCGGACGGCGCACCGGACGACCGGCCGGACGCCGAGCTCGCCACCGGACTGCTCGGCGCGGCAGAACCGTCCGGCGCCGCCGAGCCGGAGGAGCCCCGCCTCTCCGTCGCGGCCGTCGCCCGCAGGCTCGGCGGCGCGCCCGCGACCCTGCGCACCTGGGACCGCCGCTACGGGCTGGGCCCCACCGACCACGCCACCGGGCGCCACCGCCGCTACGGGCCCGAGGACGTCGCCCGGCTGGAGCAGATGCAGCGAGCCCTGCTCCGCGGCGCGTCCCCGGCCGAAGCCGCCCGCTACGCGCTCGCCGCGACCCCGCCGCTGCCCCGGCACGAGGACGGCGCGGCGGTGCCCGCCGCCCCCGCGACCGCCGAACCCGTCCTCATCTCCGGCGTGCTCGACCCGCTGGACGAGGAACCCGTCGCGTCCGCCGCCAACCCGGGCGGGCGGGGTCTGCGCCTGACCGGTGCCGGACCGCGCGCCCGGGGACTGGGGCGGGCGGTCCTCGCGCTGGACGCCTGGCACCAGCAGCGCCTGCTCGCCGAGTCGATCGAGCACCACGGCGTGCTCGCCACCTGGTCCGAGGTGCTGTCGCCGGTGCTGACCGCGGTGACCGGGCGCTGGCAGCACACCGGGACCGGGGTGGAAGCGCTGCGGCTGCTCGCCGACAGCGCGTCGACCGCGTTACGCGCGGTGCTGGCCACCGCTCCCGAACCGCGCAACCCGCGCCCGGTGCTGCTCGCGCCGGTGCCGGGGGAGCAGCAGGAGCTGGAGCTGGTCGCGCTGGCCGCCGAACTGGCCGCCCGCGGCGTGGGGATCCGGTTGTTCGGCGCGGGCCTGCCGCCGGAGGGCTTGAACGCCGCGGTGCGCCGGGCGGCGCCGTCGGTGGTGGTGCTCTGGTCGGAGCAGCCGCACTACGCGGCGCCCGCACTGCTCGCCGGCTTGCCCGGGACGCGCCAGCGGGCCCGGGTGTTCGCCGCCGGATCGGGCTGGGCGCCGGGCCGGTTGCCGGGGCATGCGGAGACGGTCTCGAACCTCGCGGAGGCCGCGGAAGGCGTCGTTCGCGTCGTGCTCGATTGACATGTGACGCAAATCACTTATGGCAAGTTTCCGCCGAATGCCGGGGGTCGCGAGATCGGGTGGCTGATCGCCCGACAGGGCCACAACAGGGTGAATATCGCAGGTATGGGCCTTGAGCGAGGGGTGACATCGGCTCTCGCCCGCACCCGCGTCGGGCCCTGCTCCGTTCCGGTGAATATCTCGAACGAGTGGCGTGAGCCGATCTCTGGACGGATTCAGCACTAGATCGTGTCAAGGTTCGCCGCACTGCGTCCGATAGGGGAAGAGGAACGTCACTCGCCTGCAGGAAGGAGTTCCCGTGACGACGGTCCTGATCTGTGATGACCGACGCAGCGTCCGGGAAGGGCTCACTCGCGTGATGTCTGCTGTCCCAGGAGTGAGCCGGATTGATTGCGTAGCACACGGTGACGAGCTGCTCGCGCGCTTCGCGCGGCAAGCGGTGGACGTCGTGCTGGTCGGCACCCAACGCGCGGTGCCGAACGGTGTCGAGGCCACCAGGCGGCTCGTCTCCGCCCACCCCCAGGCCAACGTGATCGTCTTCGGTGCGCCGGACGACGCGGGCAGCATCGCGGCGGCCATCGCCGGCGGTGCGCGCGGATACCTGCGCTGGGACGCCTCGCGGCCGGAGCTGGTCGCCGCGCTGGCGCACACCTTGGCCAGCACGTCCGTCCCCGCGCCGCGGCAGCCGTCCGATCCGGGCGTGCAGCTCACCGAACGCGAGCTGCAAGTGCTGCGGGGGATGAGTCAGGGGAAGAGCAACGGCCAGATCGGCCGCGAGCTCTACCTGTCCGAGGACACCGTCAAGACCCACGCCCGTCGGCTCTTCCGGAAGCTCGGAGTGCGCGATCGGGCACAGGCGGTGGCGCACGGGTTCAGACGAGGGCTGGTCGCCTGAGTCGAACGGGACTCCGCGGATGCCCACCTGCTCGCTCGATCATCCGGGTTCCGGTCGGAGCACGACGTGCGCCGATCGCCCGCGGGCGGCGGGCCGCGCCTCGCATCGCGTTCGTCCAGGGCGGTTCGCCCCGGACGACTCCGGTGCCCGGCACAGCCCGGCGACCGGGCCCTCGCTCGCGAGGGCTCGACCGATGATCCGAGGAGGTTCCGCGGGAGCTCCTTCCTGCTGTGTGACGCCCCTCGCCGGAAAGCGGCCCGCGGCCGCCGCCCGGTTCACCTCGACGCCGCCGTTCGGGCTCGGCGGCGTCGACAGGACTTCGGTGTCCGCCGCCATGTCCCGGTGCTTCCGCATCGCCGGGACATGACGGCGGACACGTCCCACGACCCGGCCGGGACGAGCCGGGAGTCGACCGTCGTGTCGCGAACGTCCCCCCCTACCATCCGTCGATCAGTGCCGGTTCCGGACTGCGCGGACGATGCTCGGGTGGATATCTGGTAGTTATGGTTACGTGACAACGACCGCCGCTGGCCCCCACTCCCTGTTCAGGGATCTGTCCTTTCCCGGTACGGTGACCTCGGCGCTGCGTGCGGTGCACGTGATGTTCGCCGAGCAAATCCGAGTCGCTTGAACGCGTAACACCAGGGCTGCTGTCTGCGATGAGCAACGTGGGGGACGGGCTGGACGCACTTGTAGGCGCCGCCGTCGACGGCGATCGTCAGTCGATCGAGCGCTTGCTGGCCGAAATCCGTCCTTTGGTGGTGCGGTATTGCCGCGCCAGGGTAGGACGAAACGAACGGTCGTTCGCTTCGGCGGACGACGTCGCCCAGGAAGTGTGCCTCGCCGTGCTGACGGCGTTGCCCAGCTACCGGGATCAGGGTCGTCCGTTCCTGGCGTTCGTGTACGGCATCGCCGCGCACAAGGTGGCTGATGCTCATCGGGCGTCGGCCCGCAACCGCTCCGAGCCGGTGGCGGACGTTCCGGACACCCCGGAGTCCGAGGCTGGACCGGAGCAGCGGGCCATGCAAGGTGAGCTTTCGGGCAGGATGGCGCAGCTGTTGCGCGTCCTCCCGGCCAAGCAGCGGGAGATCCTGCTGCTCCGGGTGGTCGTCGGGTTGTCCGCGGAGGAAACGGCCGAAGCGGTCGGTTCGACTCCGGGAGCGGTGCGAGTGGCACAGCACCGCGCACTGGCCCGGCTGCGCAAGACGCTGTCCGCGGAGGAGGTGGTCTGAATGGTCGAGCGGGAAGAATCGGAGCGCGCCCCGAAACGGGAGCACGCCTCGGACGATCCCGTCGATTCCGGCCGGCAGGACGACCGTGCGGGCGGAACGCGTGCGCCGGAGGATTCTCCGGCCGTGCCCGCCGCTGGCGAGGGAGCCGAGCTGATCGACAATCGAGAGTCCGACTCCGCCACCCCGGCGGCGTCCGGGTCGCACACCGCCGAGATCTCCGACGGTCCGGAAGGGGACGCCGGGGACCACCCTACCGTCCATTCGGCCCATTCGGCCACGCCTGGCGAATCCGCTGAACGGACCGGCGAGTCCGGTTCCGCGGACGAGGCGGACGAGCAGCGCACGATCCGGGCGGCGCGCCCCGAGGACGAGGTCGTGGCCGAACCGGCGGGCACCTCGGCCGCGGAGTCCGGTGCCACGGTGCTGGACTTCCGGCGACGACCCCTGCTCACCGACGCCGACACCGAGCAGGCGACGGCGGCGGGCCTGATCGACGCCGACGAGGTCGGTTCGGAACCGCTGAACCTCTCCGAACTGCAGGCCGACGACGCGCTGCTCGACGCGCTCGGCGGCACCAATCCGAACGTGCCCGCGGAGTCCGCCGACACCGCGCCCGCGCTGGAATCCTTGCTGGTCGCGTGGCGGCGGGAGGTGGACGCGGCGCCGATCGGCGACCTGGTGGACACCGATGCCGCGGTCGCCGCGATCGCCGCGGGCAGCAGGCCGCGCCGCAAGTCCCGCCGCAGGCACCTGGTCCCGGTGGCCTCGGCCGCCGCGGTGCTGATGATCGGGTTCACCGGGGTCGGCCTCGCCGCCCGGGACGCGATGCCCGGCGACATGCTGTGGGGCGTGGCGCAGGTGCTCTACAGCGATCACTCCCAGGAGGCCGCGGCCGCCCAGAAGGCGCAGTCGCAGCTCGACGAGGCGGAAAGCCTGTGGAACTCGGGCAACTACAGCGACGCGAAGGTGTCCCTGCAGTTGGCGCACGAGACGATGCAGAACGCCGGTGCCCACCTCAAGGAACTGGAGGCGCGGCACCAGGTGCTGGAGAACCGCTTCCAGCAGCCGCACCTGCCGGGCGGATCCACTTCGGAGTCCTCGTCGAGTTCGCACCCGACGTCGACGACGACCGTCGAGCCGCCCCCGCCGTCGAACCCGCAGCTGCCGCCGCCGGACTGGCCGACGCCGACCTCGCCGAGCACACCGAGCTCCTCGCAGGAGCCGACCGAGCCGACGACGGAGCCGAGCGAGACCAGCGGCAGCTCCGACCTGCCGTCCAGCGGGAATCCCGAGGACTCGACCTCGGCGCCGCACAACGGCGGCGGGCTGTTCCCCTCGCCCAACTGAGCAAGCACGAACCCGGGTCCCCCCCCCCCCCCGGCGCGGGGGGCCGGCGAGGTTCGGGTGGGGGGATGAGCCCCGGGGGGGGGGCGGGCCCGGGGGCCTGGGTTGTGTGCGAGG
>NZ_JAIUJZ010000023.1:0-9163 GCF_020176775.1 Saccharopolyspora sp. 6M | reverse complement strand
CGCCCGCCCCCCCCGCGGCAACCCCGCGCCCCCCCCCCCGCCCCCCCCCCCCGCGCCCCGGCTGCCCCCCCCCCCCACCCCCCCCCCCCCCCCCCCGCCCCCCCCCCGGGGGGGGGCGCGGACCCGCTTCATGTTCGGTGGGCTTCGTGCCCGGCGGGGAGGCGGGAGCCGCTGATCAGCGGGTGTTCTCGTTCTCCGTCTCGGTGACGCCGTCGGCGAAGCCGCGGCAGTACTCCCAGCTCATGTATTCGCTGGGGTCCGGGGCGAACGCGGGCTCGTGCGGGCGCATCCGACCGTCGTGCAGCAGCTGCTCCAGGCTGGAGCGCAGCAGTTCCCAGTCGTGGTAGTGCGGTTCACCGCAGTCGGTGCAGTCCACGACGATGCCGCGGACACCGCGCGGTTCCAGCAACGCCTGGTAGACGGCCAGGTCGGTGAGGTCGGAGAGGAGCTCGGCCCGTTCGTCCTCGCCTAGCGGCGGGCCGAACTCGGGCTCCTGGTCGTCGAGCGCTCTGCTCGGGTCCTCCGGGTCGCCCGCGAACGGGTCTGGGGGCAGCGGATCGTGCGGCACGCCCGGCACGGTACCGCCCACCACGACCTGCACCGCCGCTCGGGGCGCCCGCGCGGGTGCGCACGTGCGTTGCACCACCGCTTCCCATGTCTGACCAGCGGGGTCTCTATCATGGAGCAATCGCACCTGCCGCTCGCGCCGGGGACGTCGTCGAACCGCCGCCTCCGGTGGCCCGGTATCGCCGATGAGCCCCCGCCCGGAACCTTCGGTCACCGCACCGTTGCTTGCAGGAAGGCACACCGCCTCGCCATGACCAGCGAACTCACCGCCCCCGGTTTCCCCGCGAAGTTCGCGACGCTCGGGTTGACCTTCGATGACGTGCTGCTGCTGCCCGATGAGTCCGATGTGATCCCCAGCGGCGTCGACACGGGAACGCAGCTGTCGCGCAACGTGCGGCTGCGGGTGCCGCTGCTGTCCGCGGCGATGGACACCGTCACCGAGGCGCGGATGGCGATCGCCATGGCCCGCCAGGGCGGTGTCGGCATCCTGCAGCGGAACCTGTCGGTGGAGGAGCAGGCCGCGCAGGCCGAGGTCGTGAAGCGCTCCGAGGCCGGCATGGTCACCGACCCGGTGACCTGCTCGCCCGAGGACACCATGGCCGAGGTGGACGCGCTGTGCGCCCGCTTCCGGATCTCCGGTGTCCCCGTCACCGACCCCGACGGCACCCTCGTCGGGATCATCACCAACCGCGACATGCGGTTCGAGGTGGACCACACCCGCCGGGTGCGCGAGATCATGACGCCCGCCCCGCTGGTGACCGCGCAGGTCGGCGTCACCGCGGAAGCCGCGCTCGGCCTGCTGCGCAGGCACAAGGTCGAGAAGCTGCCGATCGTGGACAACGCGGGCAAGCTCCGCGGGCTGATCACCGTCAAGGACTTCGTCAAGACCGAGCAGTACCCCAACGCCACCAAGGACCCGGACGGCCGGCTGCTGTGCGGCGCCGCGGTCGGCGTCGGCGCCGACTCGCACGAGCGGGCGATGGCGCTGGTCGACGCCGGGGTGGACGTGCTCGTCGTGGACACCGCGCACGGGCACTCCCGGGCGGTCGTGGACACCGTGGCCACCCTGAAGAAGGAGCTGGGCCACTCGGTGGACGTCATCGGCGGCAACGTCGCCACCCGTGCCGGGGCCCAGGCGCTCGTCGACGCGGGCGCGGACGCCGTCAAGGTCGGCGTCGGACCGGGCTCGATCTGCACCACCCGCGTCGTCGCGGGCGTCGGCGTCCCGCAGATCAGCGCCATCTACGAGGCCGACCAGGCGTGCCGGCCGGCCGGGGTGCCGATCATCGGCGACGGCGGCATCCAGTACTCCGGGGACATCCCGAAGGCCATCGCGGCCGGTGCCAGCAGCGTGATGCTGGGCAGCCTGCTCGCGGGCACCGCCGAATCGCCCGGGGACCTGGTGCTGGTCAACGGCAAGCAGTTCAAGGTGTACCGGGGCATGGGCTCGCTCGGCGCGATGCAGAGCCGCGGGCAGGGCCGGTCGTACTCGAAGGACCGCTACTTCCAGGACGACGTGCTGTCCGAGGACAAGCTGGTGCCGGAGGGCATCGAGGGGCGGGTGCCGTTCCGCGGGCCGCTGGCGCAGGTGGTGGACCAGCTCGTCGGCGGGCTGCGCTCCGGGATGGGCTACACCGGTTCGACCACGGTCCCCGAGCTGCAGCGGGCCAACCTGGTGCGGATCACCGCGGCGGGGCTCAAGGAGTCGCACCCGCACGACATCACGATGACCGTCGAGGCGCCGAACTACACGACCCGGTGAGGTGCGGGGCGCGGGAGCCGAGGGTTCCCGCGCCCTACTCCGCACCGGGTCAGCCGCGCAGGTGCGCGGCCGCCCACACCTCGAACGAGGTGGTCGGCAGGCCCAGTTCGGCGGCGAACTCGGGGCGGGCCGGCTGGCCGACCGCGTTCAGGTAGTCGTGGGTGGCGCCCATGCCCGGCATCCCGGCGGCCAGCGCTTCGGCCTCGGTCATGTCGGGGGCCGTCAGCGGGATGCCGAGCGCGCCGGAGAGGACTTCGGCGATCCGCTCCATCGGCAGGAAGTCGCCCGCCAGCTCCAGTTCGACCTCGCGGAACCGCGTCGGCTCGGCGATCGCGGCGGCCGCCGCGGCCCCGATGTCCGCCGTCGCGATCAGGGACAGCCGGGTGTCCGGCTTGAGGACGCTGACCAGGCCGCCTTCGACGCCGCGCGGGAACAGGAAGCCCATCGAGGGCAGGAAGTTCGCCATGAAGAAGGCGGGCTTGAGCAGCGTCCAGCTGGGAAAACCGGCTTCGCGGACCCGGTCCTGGATCGCGCTCTTGGCGCCCAGGCTGCGCGCCACCCCCCACCGGCCTTCGGCCATGCCGGGCACCTCGGTGTGCTGACCGGCGCCGCTGACCGAGGTGTGCACGAACTGCGCCACCTCGGCGGCGCGGGCCGCTTCGACGAGGTTGGTGCCCTGCGCGATCTCCCCGTCGAAGTCGAAGCCGTCCGCGGTGAGCTCGGGCAGCTGCACGGAGAAGACCGCGCGGACGCCGTCGACCGCCGGTGCCAGGGAGTCGCGGTCGCGGAGGTCGCCGGTCACCAGGTCGGCTCCGAGCGCGCGCACCGCGGCGGCGCGTTCGGTCTCGGGGTCGCGCACCAGGGCGCGGACGGGAACGCCCGCGGCGAGCAGGGCGCGGGCGGTGGCTCCGCCCTGCCTGCCGGTGGCGCCGGAGACCAGGACGGGTGCGGGATGGGTCGGCATGCTGCTCCTCGGGAGAAAAACGGCGGGGACCGCCGTTTGTGCTCCCGTACGATACGGCGGACCCCGCCGTTTTGTGAAGCAGGAGGTGACGCCGTGACCGGAGCGCAGCGCTCGGACGCCCGGCGCAACCACGCCCGCATCCTCGCCGTGGCGGAACAGGAGGTCGCCGCCCGCGGCGCCGAAGCCTCCCTGGAGCAGATCGCCCGCACCGCCGGAGTCGGATCGGCGACCGTGCGCAGGCACTTCCCCACCCGCCGCGCCCTGCTCGAAGCGGTCTCGCACAGCCGCATCGACGCGCTGAGCCGTCGCGCCGCCGAACTGGTCGATGCGCCCGACGGCCGCGACGCGCTGCTGCGCTGGCTCGACGAAGTGGTCGCCTACTGCGCCACCGTCCGCGGCCTGGCGGTCGCGCTGTCCTACGCGGGACCCGACACCGACCCGGTCCAAGGCAACACCTGCGCCGGAGCGCTGGAGGAAGCGGGCACGCCGCTGCTGGACCGCGCCGTGCGCGACGGTGCGGTGCGAGCGGACATCGCCCTCACCGACCTGATCACGGTGATCGTCGGCATCGTGCTGGCCGTCGAACACCGCGCCGACGCCGCCGCCGAAGCCGACAGGTTGTTCCGGCTGACCGTGGCGGGCCTGGCCCCGCACGCCTGAACGCACCGGGCGCCGGACCCGAAAGACCGGGGCGGATGCGAGGTCCGAGCCCGGAGTAGAGAGAATGCTCCGTTGGAGTGCTGTGGTGCTGGCAGGGAGGACTTGACGTGCGGGATTCGGTGGAGATCGGCATGGGCCGGACGGCCATGCGCGGGTACGAGCTGGACGACATCGAGATCGTCCCGTCCCGGCGGACCCGGTCGTCGCAGGACGTGTCGCTGGCGTGGCAGATCGACGCGTACCGGTTCGGCATCCCGCTGGTGACGCACCCCACAGACGCCGTGGTGTCCCCGGCGACGGCCATCCGCGTCGGCGAGCTCGGCGGCCTCGGCGTGCTCAACGCCGAAGGGCTCTGGGCCCGGCACGAGAACGTCGACGACCTGCTGTTCGAAGTGGTGCGCATCGCGGACGAGAGCGAGGAGCCGACCGCCGCGGTCAAGCGGCTGCAGGAGCTGCACGCAGCGCCGGTGCGGCACGACCTGCTCACCCGGGCCATCAAGCAGATCAAGGACTCCGGGGTCACCGTCGCCGCGCGGGTCAGCCCGCAGCACGCCGAGGAGCTCACCCCCGACCTGCTCGCCGCGGGCGTCGAGGTGCTCATGGTGCACGGCACCATCGTCTCGGCCGAGCACGTGGCGCGGGACGGCGAGCCGCTCAACCTGAAGCGCTTCATCGCGGACCTCGACGTGCCGGTGATCGCCGGCGGCGTCGGCGACTACCGCACCGCCATGCACCTGATGCGCACCGGCGCGGCCGGCGTGATCGTCGGTTTCGGCGAGTCGATGGCCACCACGACCACCCAGGTGCTCG
Source organism: Saccharopolyspora sp. 6M (assembly GCF_020176775.1). Taxonomy (NCBI): domain Bacteria; kingdom Bacillati; phylum Actinomycetota; class Actinomycetes; order Pseudonocardiales; family Pseudonocardiaceae; genus Saccharopolyspora; species Saccharopolyspora sp. 6M. The sequence continues at coordinate 4,400 of NZ_JAIUJZ010000023.1, read as the reverse complement.
GCATCGGCGTGCCGATGGCCACGGCCATCGCCGACGCCGCCGCGGCCCGCCGCGACTACCTCGACGAGACCGGCGGCCGGTACGTGCACGTGCTCGCCGACGGTGCGCTGTCCTACTCCGGTGACATCGCGAAGGCCATCGCCTGCGGTGCCGACGCCGTCGTCCTCGGCGAAGCGCTCACCGAGGCCTCGGAGGCGCCCGGCCAGGGCTACTACTGGACCGCGGCCGCCGCGCACCCGAGCCTGCCGCGCAGCGAGATCATGGGCTTCACCGGTGCCGGTGTCGACCTGGAGAAGCTGCTGTTCGGCCCGAGCAGCGAGGCGTCCGGCACCACCAACCTGTTCGGCGGGCTGCGGCGCGCGATGGCGAAGACCGGGTACTCGGAGCTCAAGGAGTTCCAGAAGGTAGGCCTGACGCTGCGGCGTTGATCCGTGGCCGTCCTTCCCCCGTTGCGCGGGGGTGGGGTGGCGGAACCTCAGCCGCTTCCTCGCTGCGGGATCGTTTTCACAGGTGGCTCCGCCACATGAGAAAACGCTGTCCTCCCGAGGAAGCGGCTGAGAACCCGCGGGTGGTCCGGCTGCGTGCTGGTTCTCCGCTCAGCGGCTCCGCCGCGGACAGGACGAGGACGGTTCGCGGCCGGTCTGGGCCGGTGGGTCGCTGGTCCTGAATCGGGTGGATCGGGCTCGGGGTCGGGAAATTGGGTCGCGCGCAGTGCCGGAAAGTACTGGCTACCCGCGAGTAATGACGGCTAACGTGTCCGGCATGGCTTCCAGCAACGGTGCTCAGGGTCAGCGCGGTCCGCAGCACTACGACGTCGTCGTGATCGGCTCCGGGTTCGGCGGCAGCGTCGCCGCGCTGCGGCTCACCGAGAAGGGCTACCGGGTCGCCGTGCTGGAGGCGGGCCGCCGCTTCAGCGACGACGAGTTCGCCAAGACGTCCTGGGACCTGCGCCGATTCCTGTGGGCACCGCAGATCGGCTGCTACGGCATCCAGCGCATCCACCTGCTGCGGGACTGCCTCATCCTCGCCGGAGCCGGGGTCGGCGGCGGTTCGCTGGTGTACGCGAACACGCTGTACCGGCCGCTGAAGCCGTTCTACAACGACTCCCAGTGGGCGCACATCACCGACTGGGAGGACGAGCTCTCCCCGCACTACGACCAGGCCAGCCGGATGCTGGGCGTCGTCACCAACCCGACCACCACCCCCTCCGACGTGGTGATGAAGAAGGTCGCCGCCGACATGGGCGTCGGCGGCAGCTACCACCCGACACCGGTCGGCGTGCACTTCGGCGAACCGGGCCGCACCGTCGCCGACCCCTACTTCGGCGGCGCCGGACCGGCGCGCACCGGCTGCACCGAATGCGGGGCGTGCATGACCGGCTGCCGCGTCGGGGCGAAGAACACGCTGGTCAAGAACTACCTGCACCTCGCCGAAGCCGGGGGAGCGGAGGTGTTCCCGCTGACCACCGTGCACCGGCTCGCCGAAGGCCGCGACGGCCGCTGGCGCATCGGCACCCGCCGCACCGGGGCGAAGACCGCGCTCGGCAGCCGGGTGTTCACCGCCGACCAGGTGGTCGTCGCCGCCGGGACCTGGGGCACCCAGAACCTGCTGCACCGGGCGCGGGACCGCGGCGACCTGCCGCGGCTGTCGGCGAAGCTCGGCGAGCTCACCCGCACCAACTCCGAGGCCATCATCGGCGCTCAGGTGCCGCAGCTCGGCGAGCAGGACTACTCCAGCGGCGTCGCCATCACCTCCTCGTTCCACCCCGACGAGGACACCCACATCGAGCCCGTCCGCTACGGCAAGGGCAGCAACGCGATGGGCCTGCTGCAGACCTTCCCGACCAAGGGCGACCACCCGGACCCGCGTTGGAAGCAGTGGCTGCGGTTCGTGCGCACCGATCCGCTGAAGGCGCTGAAGATGGCGGTGGTGCGCAACTGGAGCGAGCGCACGATCATCCTGCTGGTGATGCAGAGCCTGGACAACTCGCTGATCACCCGGGTGAAGCGCGGCCTGTTCGGCTCCCGGCTCACCTCCCGGCAGGGCCACGGCGCGCCCAACCCCAGCTTCATCCCCGCGGGTGAGGAGGCCAACGAGCGGGTCGCCGAGGAGATCGGCGGCATCGCCGGCGGCACCTGGGGCGAGCTGATCGACATGCCGATGACCGCGCACTTCATCGGTGGCTGCGCCATCGGCGAGGACGCCGAGCACGGCGTCATCGACCCGTACCACCGGGCGTACGGGCACCCGACGCTGTCGATCGTGGACGGTTCCGCGATCACCGCGAACCTCGGGGTGAACCCGTCGCTGACGATCACCGCCCAGGCCGAGCGGGCGTTCTCCATGTGGCCGAACAAGGGCGAACCGGACCGGCGCGCCGCGCAGGCCGAGGGCTACCACCGGATGGCGCCGATCCCGTCGAAGCGCCCGGCGGTCCCCGCCGAGGCGCCGGCGGCCCTGCGCCTGCCGCTGGTCTGACCGCCGGTCCTGCCGCTCCGCCCCTGCCGCGCGGCACCGGGGGCCGTGGAACCCCGGCGGTCTTCGCGCCGAGCGGGGGACGGCCGATGCGGAGCCGCTGCCCGGGCGGTGGGGGTTAGCTGGGATGATGGGTTCCAGCGCACGCATCCGCCTGGAGGTTTCGACGACGTGTCCGGTAACGCCAACAGCCCTGACCAGTCCCCGGCATCGGGTCCGCCGCGCGAGGGGAAGGGGCCGGTGCTCGTCGTCGACTACGGCGCCCAGTACGCGCAGCTGATCGCCCGCCGCGTCCGCGAGACGCAGATCTACTCCGAGGTCGTCCCGCACGACACGCCGGTCGAGGAGATCGTCCGGCGCGATCCGGCGGCCCTGGTGCTCTCCGGCGGCCCGTCCAGCGTGTACGCCGCGGACGCGCCGCAGGTCGACCCGGCGCTGTTCGAGGCGGGCGTGCCGGTGTTCGGCATCTGCTACGGCTTCCAGGCCATGACCGCGGCCCTCGGCGGGACGGTGGAGCACACCGGCACCCGCGAGTACGGCCGCACCGAGCTGGAGATCACCGGCGACGGCGGTGCGCTGCACGAGGAGCTGCCCGGCCACCACCCGGTGTGGATGAGCCACGGCGACTCGGTCAGCAAGGCGCCCGAGGGCTTCACCGTGACCGCGGGCAGCAAGGACACCCCGGTCGCCGCCTACGAGGACCGGAACCGCCGGCTGGCGGGCGTGCAGTACCACCCGGAGGTCGCGCACTCCCCGCACGGCCAGGAGGTGCTGCGCCGGTTCCTGCACGACATCGCGGGCATCAAGCCGCAGTGGACCACCGCGTCGATCGTGGACGACACCGTTCAGGCGATCCGCGAGCAGGTCGGCGACCGGCGCGCGATCTGCGGCCTGTCCGGCGGCGTGGACTCGGCGGTCGCGGGCGCGCTGGTGCAGCGCGCCATCGGCGAGCAGCTGACCTGCGTGTTCGTCGACCACGGGCTGTTGCGCGCCGGGGAGCGGGCGCAGGTGGAGCGGGACTTCGTGGCCGCCACCGGGGTGAAGCTGGTGACGGTCGACGCCACCGAGCAGTTCCTGGGCGCGCTGGCCGGGGTCACCGACCCCGAGGAGAAGCGCAAGATCATCGGCCGGGAGTTCATCCGCAGCTTCGAGCAGGCGGCCCGCGACCTGGTGCAGGGCTCCGAAGGCGACGTGGACTTCCTGGTGCAGGGCACCCTGTACCCGGACGTCGTCGAATCCGGCGGCGGCAGCGGCGCGGCGAACATCAAGAGCCACCACAACGTCGGCGGCCTGCCCGACGACCTCCAGTTCCAGCTGGTGGAGCCGTTGCGCGCCCTGTTCAAGGACGAGGTGCGGCGGGTCGGCCTGGAGCTGGGCCTGCCGGAGACCATCGTGCACCGGCAGCCGTTCCCCGGGCCGGGCCTCGGCATCCGGATCATCGGCGAGGTCACCGCGGACCGCCTCGAAACGCTGCGCGCGGCCGACTCGATCGCGCGGGAGGAGCTGACCGCGGCCGGGCTGGACCGCGACATCTGGCAGTGCCCGGTGGTGCTGCTGGCCGACGTGCGCTCGGTGGGCGTGCAGGGCGACGGCCGCACCTACGGGCACCCGGTGGTGCTGCGGCCGGTCTCCAGCGAGGACGCGATGACCGCGGACTGGACGCGGCTGCCCTACGACGTGCTGGAGCGGATCTCCACCCGCATCACCAACGAGGTCGCCGAGGTCAACCGGGTCACGCTGGACGTGACGTCGAAGCCGCCGGGCACCATCGAGTGGGAGTGACCGGACTCCGGAACCGAGGGGGCGCCGGGGGATCACCCCCGGCCCGGGGGAGTGGCCGGGCCGGGGGGGGGGGGGGGGGGGTTCGGGGGAAAGGCGGGGGCCCCCGGGTGCCCCGGCCCCACGGGGGGGTGTAGGGTGCCGTA
>NZ_JAIUJZ010000022.1:0-30249 GCF_020176775.1 Saccharopolyspora sp. 6M | reverse complement strand
CCCGGGGGGGGGGGGGGCGGCCCGGCCCCCCCCGCCCCCCCCCGCGGGGGGGGGCCCCCCCCCCCCCCCCCCCCGGGCCCGCGGGCCCCCCCGGGCCCCCCGTTCTCGTTCCCGGGCCGGGACGGCGGTGAACGGTCGTCCGCCCGGGGCAGGGGTTCGCGATCGTTCTGCTCCCCGGGGCGGACATGAGTGAGGGGGGGGGGGGGGGGGGCGGGGGGGGGGGGGGCGGGGGGGCGCCGCGCCCGGGCCGGGGGGGGGGGCCGGGGGCGCCGGGGGGGGGGGGGGCGGGGGGGCCCCCCCCCCCGCCCCCCGGCCCCCCCCCCCCCCCCCCCCCCCCACCCGGGGAAGTCGGGGGCGGAGCCGCGGTGCGGCCGGGATCGGACCGGGCGCACCGGGCCCGCCTCCACCCGGTTCACGGGCGCCGCGGGCGCGGGTCACGACGCACGTGATCGGGAATCACTGCTCGACGCGGACCCAGTCGACCAGATAGCGCGCATTGCCCGCCTTCACCTTGTCGACCGATTCCTGCGGGAGTCCGAAATAGGGTTCGGTGACGCCGTTGACGCCGTTCGGGAACTGGCCGCCGAGTGCGAAGTTCAGAATCATGAACTGCGGGTCGTCGTAGACCCACGTCCAGCCGTTTTGCTCCATTTCGGCCTTGGTGATCTTGTAGATCTCCGCGTCGTCGACGAGGAAGGTGATTCCTTCCGGAGTCCAATCCGCCGTGAAGACGTGCCAGTCGCCCGGGTCGGAACCCTCGAACTGCTGCTGCCCCGCGATCGGGGTGTCGCCGTGGTACTCGGGACCGTGCAGCGCGACGCTGGTCCACGGCTCGCCGACGCTCTCCATGACGTCGACCTCGCCGCACTGCGGCCAGCTCACCTCGTCGATGTTGGCGCCCAGCGACCACCACGCCGGCCACAGGCCCTGGCTGGTGCCGCCCTCGGGCAGCTTCACCTTCGCCGAGTAGCGGCCGTAGGTGAACTCGAAGTTGTCCTGGGTGTTGACCCGGCCGGACTGGAAGTCGTAGGTGTTGCCGTCCGGCGCCTGGAAACCGGGAGTGCTGCGCGCGTGCAGCGCGAGCGCGCCGTTCTCGGCGCCGGTGTTCGCGTCGTCGTGGTCGATGTAGATCGTCTCGGGGGAGTCCACGTAGGCCTGCTGCTCCGAGTTCACCGTGGTGAAGTTGTCCCCGGTGACCTCGACCTTCCACTTGGAGCGGTCGAGTTCGGCGCCGGAGAAGTCGTCGAAGAACACCTCCGCCTTCGGCGACGGCGCCGCGGGCTGGGCCGGAGCCGCCACCGCGGAGGTCGCCGAAGAGGTGACGAACGGGAACAGGCACAGCGCGGCGAGGGTCGTTCCTGCCGCCTTGAATCCGGTTCGGGGCACGAGAAGTCTCCTTCGGGGGGACGTTGAAGGATGAGAGCGCTCTCAACGGGACAGGCTGCTCACCTGAAACGTTCCGGTAAAGGCTATATCGATGAAGTACGGGACTGATTAGGCCGATCGGCTGCTGTTCGCCGCTCAACGGGACCCGGTTGCGCAATTCGAAGTACGCGATATCGCCGTTTTTGCCAGTTGCGACGCCGCGCGATCACGGTTCGGAGCCGGATGAATGCGATTGGTTCGTTCCCATTTTTTTCCGGTGTTCGGGAGAACGGGGATTCAGGCCGATTCGCGGCGCACGAGCTCCACCGGCAGCACCTCGCGACCCGGCGCCACCCGGTCGCCCGCGATCAACCGGTGCAGCAGCGCCACCATGTGCACCGTCCGCAGCGCCGGGTCCTGGCGGATCGTGGTCAGCGGCGGATCGGCGTGCGGCGCGACCGCGGGGTGGTCGTCGAACCCGACCACCGCCACGTCCGCGGGCACCCGGCGGCCCGCGGTCCGCAACGCCCGCAGCGCACCCACCGCCATCAGATCGTTCGCCGCGAACACCGCGTCCAGCTCCGGCACCCGCGCCAGCAGCGCCGCCATCGCCCGCTCGCCACCGGCCTCGGTGAAGTCGCCCGGTTCGGAGCGCGCCGCCGTCGCCTCGCCGACGCCGACCGCCTCCCGCCAGCCGCGCAGCCGCTCCAGCCCGGCGTGCTCGTCGCGCGGCCCGGTGACCGTCACGACGGCCCGCCTGCCCAGCGACAGCAGGTGCTCGGTCGCGAGCCGGCCGCCGCCCACGTTGTCGTGGTCCACCAGGTGCAGGCCGCGTTCGGAGATCCACGGCCGGCCGCCGAACACCACCGGCAGCGGCAGGTCCCGCACCGCCGCGGGCAGCGGATCACCGCGGTGCGGGGCCAGCACCAGCGCACCGTCCACGTGCCCGCCTGCCAGGTACCGCGCGATCCGCGCGTGGTCGTCCGGGCGGTGCACCATCAGCAGCACCAGCTGGCTGTCGCCCGCGGACAGGTGCTGGGACACGATGCGGACCGTGGCGGCGAAGAACGGGTCGTCGAAGAACTTGTCCTCCGGTTCGGAGAGCACCAGCGCGATCGCCCCGGTGCGCCGGGTGACCAGCGTCCGCGCCGCGCGGTTGGGCACGTAGCCGAGCTCGCGCACCGCGGCGTCCACCTGCCGGCGGGCCTCCGGGCTGACCCGGGGGGAGTCGTTGATCGCGCGGGAGGCCGTCGCGCGGGACACACCCGCCCTGGCCGCCACGTCCTCCAAGGTGGGCCGCCCGCCGGGCATGCTCATCCGCTCCCCCTCCGTCCCCGTGGACGGAAGCCTAGAGCGCGCGGGTGGTCCGGCCCGTGCCGGTGGTGCGGCGGGGCGCCACCGGCAGGCATCAGCGGTGGCGCATCGAGGCGACGAGCAGGAACACCCCCACCAGCACCGCCACTCCGGCCAGCGACCACTCGACCAGGAAGTCCCGCGAACCGCCGAGCAGCACCGACGCCGAGATGATCAGCGCCAGCGCACCGGAGACCAGCAGCACCACGTCCGGGGACTGCGAGCGCGCGTCGTCCTTCGCGTCAGCCACGGAGCACCTCCACCATTCCGTCGGAAACGAACGCCTCCACGGTGAGGTGGCCGCCACCGGGCCCGTCCGCACCGGGATCGTCGATGTCGAGCCGCGTGTGCTCGCCCCCGTTCTCCTGCGTGCCGAGGCAGTGCACCGCGCCGCGTTCCGCGGTGCACCCGGCGGTGACGTCCAGGTCCCGCGGCAGCAGCACCCGCACCCGCCCCTGCCCGACGTGCGCGCCGGTCTCGACCTGCTCGTCGCCGGCGAGGCGCAGCTGCCGCAGGTCCAGGGTCAGCGTGCCGCGCTCCAGGTACGGGTAGGACTCCCGCAGCCCCGCGGTGGTCGTCGCCACCACCCGCCGGTCCTGCGGCGGAGCCGGTTCCGCGTCGTCGCCCGCACCGGGGCCCAGCAGCAGCGCCAGCGCCCCCACCGGCAGCGCGAACGCGATGAGCGCCCGGCCGCCGCGCAGGAACGCGGCGCACAGCATGCCCACCCCGAGCACACCCAGCACCACCGCGAGCGCCGAACCGGCACTGCCGCCCGCGGTGAGCGCCGCCCCACCGGCCAGCACGGCCACGGCCAGCGCGATCCAGGTGATCCACGTCCGCTTCGGCTGCGGCGGCTCCGGTTCCGTCCCGGGCTCCGGCAGGTCCCAGGCGAACGGCGCGGCACCCAGCGGATCCCAGGACGGCGGTTCGGCGCGCTGCTGAGCGCCCGGGTACACCCAGGTGTTCTCGCCGACCGGGGCCGCCGGCGCGCTCGCCACGGCCTGGCCCGGCGTGTTCGGCGCCGCCTGGCCCGGCGTGCTCGGCGCCTGCTGGCCCGGCGTGCTCGGCACGGCGACCTGCCGGTCCCGGTAGCCGCGGTGCAGCAGGTACAGCCCGGCGCACGCGGCGCCGAACACCAGCCAGCCGTGCGGGTAGAGCATGCTCAGCGCGGTGGGGACCCCGATCAGCACCACCAGCGCCACCCCGACCAGCCGGCCGAACCGGTTGCGGTTCGGCGCGTCCGGATCGGACGGCAGCAGCACCCACAGCGCCAGGTACAACGCGAGGCCCCCGCCACCGGGGATGGTGGCCACCGCGAACGCCACCCGCACCAGCACCGGGTCGATGCCGTAGCGCCGCCCGATCGCGCCGCTCACCCCGGCGAGCTTGCGGTCCTGCCGCAACCGCGCCGGTCGCGACTCCCACATCTCCCGGAGGGTGTCGCCGACGTTGTCATTCCCGCTCATGCGTCCACTATCGAGCGGTGACCGGCCAGGCCACATCGGGGACGCCCCTGAGCGCCGCCCGGAACGCCCTGGGGATTCCCCGATGCACGTGATCTCCCGCGCGTGTGACCATCGCAGGGTGAAGAAGCCGTACCAGCGGGAACGAGCTCGCGAGCCGCGGCGGGTGCCGACGGCCCCCGCGGCGGTCGACCCCGGCGCACCCGACCGGCCCGAGGCGGCCGGTGCCGCGCGGGCCGCCGCCGCACCGTCCGCCCCGTTCGGCGCGCCGGGCGCGGACCCGTTCCCGGTGGACCCGGACCGGCCCACCGAGCCGCACGGCCACCTGGTCCGCGATTCCACCGCTCCCGGCGCCGGCCCGCCGACGCTGTACCGGCGGCGCGGCGGTCGGCTCGTCGCCGGGATCTGCGGTGGGCTCGCCGACCACCTCGGGGTGTCGGTGCTGTGGGTCCGCGCCTCGTTCGCGGTGCTGGCCGCGTTCGGCGGGGCCGGGCTGCTCGGCTACGGACTGCTGTGGATCTTCGTGCCGCAGAGTGGGGGCGACGAGCCGCCGATGACCGACCGGGAGCGCCAGCAGGGCCTCGGGCTGATCATCCTCGGCCTCGGGCTCGCGGTCGCCGTCGGACTGCTCGGCATCCTGCCCGGCTGGCTCACCGGCCCGCTCGGCGTCGCGATGGTCGGCGCCGCCGTGGTGTGGCGCGAAGCCGACGAGTCGCAGCGGCGGCGCTGGCGGGAAGGCGCCCGCACCGGGATGGCGGGCGCGCTGCTCGGCGGCGGCGGGCGGTCCGCGGTGGTGCGGGTCGTCTCCGGCGCCGCGCTGGTCGTGATCGGCGCGGTGGTCTTCCTCGCCGGGTCGGCCAGCGTCAGCGACCTCCAGTTCGCGCTGCTGTCCACGGTGACCGCGCTGGTCGGTGCCGCGGTGCTCACCGTGCCCTGGTGGGTGCGGCTGATGCGGGACCTCGACGTGGAGCGCGCCGGGCGGGTCCGCTCCCAGGAACGCGCCGAGATCGCCGCGCACCTGCACGACTCGGTGCTGCAGACGCTCGCGCTGATCCAGAAGCAGGCCGGTTCGGAACGCGAGGTGCGGCGGCTCGCCCGCGGCCAGGAGCGGGAGCTGCGGACCTGGCTCTACGGCCCCGGCGGCTACGGCCGGGGCGACGCGGCCGAACCGGAGTCCCCGGCCGCCGAACCGGGGCCGATGCTGTCCGCGCAGCTCGCGCGGGCCTGCGGCGAGGTGGAGGACGCCTTCGCGATCAACGTGGACCAGGTCGTCGTCGGCGACTGCGAGCTGGACGACGCCCTCACCGCGCAGCTCGCCGCCGCCAGGGAGGCCGTGGTGAACGCCGCCAAGCACGCCGGGGTCGCCGAGGTCAGCGTGTACGCCGAGGTCGAACCCGACCAGGTTTCGATCTTCGTGCGGGACCGGGGCGCCGGGTTCGACCCGGAACGGGTGTCCGCGGACCGGCACGGGATCGCCGACTCGATCAGGGGCAGGATGGAGCGCAACGGCGGCTCCGTCCGCATCCGGACCGCGCCCGGTTCCGGCACCGAAGTGCAGATGGACATGCCGCGCGAGGCCCGCCGGTGAACCGGCCGCGGCCGGTGGAGGAGGAGAACGTGACCAGCGAAGAAGCAGACCAGCGCCCGGTCCGGGTGTTCCTGGTCGACGACCACGCGTTGTTCCGCTCCGGGGTGCGCGCCGAGCTCGCCACCGCGCCCGACCAGGTCGAGGTCGTCGGTGAAGCGGGTTCCGTCGCGGAAGCCGCCGCGGGCATCGCGCACTACCGGCCGCAGGTGGTGCTGCTCGACGTGCACATGCCCGACGGCGGCGGTGCCGAGGTGCTGCGGCGCGTCCGCGGCGAGCAGCCGGACGTGGTGTTCCTGGCGCTGTCCGTCTCGGACGCCGCCGAGGACGTGATCGCGGTGATCCGCGGTGGGGCGCGCGGCTACGTCACCAAGACCATCTCCGGCCGGGAGCTCGCCGACGCCGTGTGCCGGGTGGCCGCCGGGGACCCGGTGTTCTCGCCGCGGCTCGCGGGGTTCGTGCTGGACGCGTTCTCCCAGGGCCCGCATTCGGCGCCGGTGGGCGACCCGGAGCTGGACCTGCTCACGCCGCGGGAGCGGGACGTGCTGCGGCTGCTCGCCCGGGGCTACGCGTACAAGGAGATCGCCGCCGAGCTGTTCATCTCGGTGAAGACGGTGGAGACGCACGTGTCGAGCGTGCTGCGCAAGACGCAGCTGTCGAACCGCTACGAGCTCTCCCGCTGGGCCAGCGACCGCAGGCTCGTCTGACCGGCCGCCGGCCCGCGCCGCTCACTTCATGGGGTGGTTCGTGGCGAGGTCGGTGTACGGGTGCGCCGGGGCGACCCGGGGTGCGCCGTCCGGGGCCCGGTCGGCCGGGGCTCCGGCCGCGGGGCCCCGGGCGGGCCGCGGCCGGGCGGTGCGGTTCCGGGTGAGGGCGACGCCCGCCAGCACCAGCGCGATGCCGAGCAGCACCCGCCAGCTCAGCCGCTCACCCAGCACCAGCCAGCCCAGCAGCACCGACACCACCGGCATCAGGTAGGTGACCGTCGACGCGACCGTCGCCCCCTCGTCGGCGATGAGCCGGTAGTTCAACGCGAACCCCACCCCGGTGCCGAACACCCCGAGCACCGCCACCGCCAGCAGCGCCACCGCGTCGAACCGCACCGCGGGCAGCCCTTCCAGCGGCAGCACCACCGCCGCCAGCCCGGTCGCCGCGGCCAGCTGCAGCGCCGCCAGCACCGGTGCGGGCGCCCCCGTCCCGGTCAGCTTCCGGCCGATGTGCACGTAGCCGACGCCGTAGCTGGCCGCCGCCGCCAGGCAGGCGAGCACCCCGGTCCCGGCCGACGCGCCCTGCCACGGCGCGAGGATCAGTAGCACCCCGCCGAACCCGACGGCGAGCCCGCCGAGCATCCGCGGGGAGAACCCGCCGCGCGCTCCCAGCACGTACCCGAACAGCAGCGTCCACAGCGGCGTCGTCGCGTTCACCGCCCCGGCCAGCCCGGAGTCCACGGTCCGCTCGCCGATGCCGAGCAGCACCCACGGCAGCGCGCTGGCGAAGAACCCGGCGACGACGACGTGCGGCAGCAGCCGCCGGTCCAGCCGCATCCGCAGCCCGCGGACGGCGCAGAGCGCCACCAGCACCGCCGCGCCGAGCGCGATGCGGGTGAACGTTACTTGCGCCGGGGACATCGCCGTCAGCGCCAGCTTGATCAGCAGGAAGCTCGCGCCCCACAACAGCGCCAGCACACCGAGCCGCAGGTGGCTCGTCCGGTGGTTCATCGTCGCTCCCTCGTCCGCAGGTCGTCCCGAGGACCACGATCCGAGAGCCGATGCATAAGGACAAGCGAAATAAACTGAACTGAAGTTTCAGCTCTGCTGTATCGTCGGGGCATGTTGGACGCCCGTCGCATGCAGGTCCTCCGCGCCGTCGTCAGCGGCGGCTCGATCAGCAGCGCCGCCACGAACCTCGGGTACACGCCCTCCGCGATCAGCCAGCAGGTCGCCACCCTCGAACGGGAGGCGGGCACCGCGCTGCTGGAGAAGGTCGGCCGCGGCGTGCGGCCCACGGCGGCCGGGCGGCTGCTCGCCGAGCGCGCCGCCGAGCTCGCCGGGCTGCTCGCCGACACCGACGCCGAACTCGACGACCTGCGCGCCGGGCGCACCGGGCGGCTCCGGTTGCGCTACTTCGGCTCGGCCGGGGTCGGGCTCGTCCCGCCCGTCGTGGCGAAGTTCCGCGCCGAGCACCCCGAGGTGCGGCTCGACCTGAAGATGATCGACGAGGGGATCCTGGGCGAGGTCGCCACCGGCGAAGCCGATCTCGCCGTCATCGTCGTCGGCCGGGAACTGCCGCAGGCGCGCGGAGTCCGGGTCGAGCACCTCGTCGACGAGCCGTACCACGTGCTGCTCCCGCAGGGCCATCCGCTGAGCCAGGAGCCGGAGATCGACCTCGCCCGGCTCGCCGGCGAACCGTGGGTGCTGGAGGCGCTGGGCGACGGGCCGTGCGCCGAATCGCTGCGGGACGCCTTCGACTCCGCCGGGTTCGCGCCGCGGATCGAGCTGGAGACCGGCGGGGACTACGCGGCGCAGGCGTTCGTCGCGGCCGGGCTGGGCATCGGCCTGCAACCGCGGCTCGCGCTCGGGGTGCTGCACCCCGGCATCGTCGTCCGGCCGGTGCGGCGGCCCGAACCGGTACGCCGCATCCACGTCGCGGTGCGCGAGACCGTGGCCGACCAGCCCGCCACCCGATCCTTGCTGGCGGCCCTCCGCGACACCGCCCGGGCGTGATCGGCCGGGCGGTGCGGAGTTCCGGGATCAGACCCGGGAATCGCTGTTGATCAGGGGTTCGCCGTCGCGGGCCACCATGCCCAGCAGGTGGCGTTCCTTGCTGGTTTTGCCGTCCTTCTCGAACTCCAGGACCACCAGCACCCGGGAACCGATGACCTTCGGCCCGGAAACGATCTTGACGTCGTCCACGGAGTTCCAGAACGACTCGTAGCTGTCCTTGCCCGCGGACTGCAGCCCCGGGCCCAGCAGCGACCAGGACTTGTCCAGGTCGTCCGGGACGGACGAGAAGTAGGTCTTCACCACGTTCACGATCTCGTCCTTGGACGGCTGCTCGTCGTCCTTTTCCTCGCTGGACGTCGTCGTGGTCGTGCTGATCGGCGTCGTCGGCGGGGCCGAGGACGAGGGCGCGGTCGTCGTCGGCGGAGCCGTGGTGACCGGAGCGGGCTCCGCGGGCGCCACCGGCTCGGACACCGGCGGCTGCGACTGGGGGGAGCGCTGCTCCCCGGCGCCGAACGCGCTCGCCGTCAGCACCCCGACCAGCACCGCCACCAGCAGCGCCGCCGCCCACAGCAGCACCGCCTTGCGGGAGGTCCCGCCGCCGGAGGGTTCGGACACCGCGGCCTGCCCGACCTGGGTCGGCGGGTTGCCCGCGGGGACCGCCGCACCCACCCGGGTCGGCTGCGCCTGCTGCGGCCTGCCCTGCGGGGCGGCCGCCGGGCGCTGCCAGCCACCGGACGGCGTGGACCCGCCGGGCAGCGGCCGTCCCTCCGCCACCGCCAGCAGCATGCTGCGCGTCTGCGCCATCGTCGGGCGGTCCACCGGGTCCGGCTGCAGCAGCTGCATCAGCGCCGGGGCCAGCGGACCCGCCTGCCGCGGTGGCTCCACCTGTCCGCGCGCCACCCGGTGCAGCAGGCTGATCGCGTTCTCGTCCGTGCCGAACGGGGGCTCGCCCTCCACCGCCGCGTACAACGTCGCGCCCAGCGAGAACACGTCCGAAGCGGGAGCCGGGTCCCGGCCCAGCGCGACCTCCGGCGACAGGTAGGCCGGGGTGCCGGCGAGGATGCCGCTCTTGGTCACCGCCACGTCGCCGATGGCGCGGGAGATGCCGAAGTCGGTGATCTTGGCGATGCCGTTGTCGCCGAGCAGGATGTTCCCGGGCTTCAGGTCCCGGTGCACGATGCCCGCCATGTGCGCCGCCGCCAGCGCCCCCGCGACCTGCGCGCCGATCCGGGCCACCGACTGCGGCGGCAGCACGCCCTGCTCGCTGAGCACCGTCGCCAGGCTCTGCGAGGGCAGGTACTCCATCACGAGCACCGGCTGGCCCTCGTCCTCGGCCACGTCGAAGACCACGATGGCGTTCTGGTGCTGCAACCGGGCGGCGATGCGGCCCTCGCGCATCGAGCGCTGCCGCGCCTCCTCGGTCTCCTCATCGGTGTAACCGGGCTGGAGCAGCAGCTGCTTGACCGCGACGGTGCGGTGCAGCCGCTCGTCGACCGCGCGCCACACGATGCCCATGGCGCCGCTGCCGATCCGCTTCTCCAACCGGTAACGGCCCGTGATCAAACGGCCCTCGGCGCTCACAGGTCTCTCCTGATGCTGGGGTGGTGGCGGCTTGGACGGTACTGACCGGGCCCCCGAGACCGGCTCGTGCTCATCGGCCCCACGTTACTGGTGGGCGGCTGGGGGAACGCACCAGGTCGGGGTGAACGGATCGCCGCTGGCGAAAGCACCGGGCCGGGGGCACGCATCGCGAGATGCCTGTCCCCGGCCCGGAAAACGACCACCTGGTGCTCAGCCCTGAAGCTGGAACGCGGAGGCACCGGATTGCGGCGAGGTGGCCTCCGACTGGGTCGGCTGGTCGGCGGAGGACTCGCCCCCGTCGTCGCCGTCGCCGTCGTCGCCGGAGGTCTCGGACGGCTGGGACTCCTCCGTGGACGTCGGCTGCTGCGTCGTCGACGGCTGGGAGGTCTGCTCCGTGGACGTCTCCGTGCTGGTGGTCTCCTCGTACGTCTGTTCCTCCGAGTACCCGGAGCTCTCCGAGGATTGGGTCGTCGGCGGCGGGGGCGGCGGCAGCGGCTGCTGGCTGGTGCCCGTGTCGTTGCCGGTCGGGTCCGGGGTGTTGCTGTTCAGGAACGCCGAGGTCACCAGCACCGCGACCACGGCGGCCGCGACCAGCGCGACACCGGACAGCACCAGCGGGCGCTTGCTGCGCCGCGGCCGGTCGTCGAACGACGTCTCCGCACGCGAGTCCGGCCCGAGGTACGCGGTGCGCGGGTTCGAGTCGTGCTGGCTGTACGGGTCGTCGTCGTAGTAGGCGGTGCCGCCGTGGTGGTCCTGGCCGACGACGCTGGTCGGAGCCAGGTCGGGCCTGCTGTCCGGGCCGATCGCGGGCGGGATCGGCGCGGCCATCGTGGGCACCGAGTTCGCCGAACCGCCGTCGGCGACCGCCAGCAGCATCTCCCGGACCTGCGCCATGTCGGGCCGGTCCTCGACGCGCACCTGCATCATCGCCATCAGCGGCTGGGCCATCGCGCCCGCCTGCTGCGGCGGTTCGATGCGGCCCGCGGCCACCGAGTGCAGCAGCGCCAGCGTGTTCTCGTTCAGCCCGAACGGCGGCCTGCCCTCGATCGCCGCGTACAGCGTCGCGCCCAGGGAGAACACGTCGGAGGCACCGCTCGGCTCCTTGCCCATGGCGACGTCCGGCGACAGGTAGGCGGGCGTGCCCGCCAGCATCCCCGTCTTCGTCACCTGCACGTCGCCCTGGGCGCGCGAGATGCCGAAGTCGGTGATCTTCACCGTGCCGTTGTCGCCGAGCAGGATGTTGCCCGGCTTGATGTCGCGGTGCACCACCCCGGCCGCGTGCGCGGCGCCGCGCGCGGCCGCGGCCTGCGCTCCGATCCGGGCCACCTCGCGCGGCGGCAGCGGTCCGTGATCGGACATCATCGCCGCCAGGCTGGTGGAGGGCAGGTACTCCATGACCAGCACCGGCTGGCCTTCGTCCTCGGCTACGTCGTAGACCGAGATCGCGTGCTGGTGCTGCAGGCGGGCCGCGATGCGGCCTTCCCGCATTGCCCGCTGCCGCGCTTCCTCGGCCTCACCCGGATCCAGACCGGGCTGCAACAACAACTGCTTGACCGCGACAGTGCGGTGCAGGCGTTCATCCACACACTCCCACACCACGCCCATCGCGCCACTGCCGATGCGTCGCTGCACTCGGTAGCGTCCGGCGACCAGGCGACCTTCGTCGCTCACCGACGTCTCCCCGTACTGCTAGATGCCCGCTGGGACGCGATCTCGAACCGGAAGGATCCGGATCGGCAGCACCCCGTCGGGCATCGGCGGTTTAGCGGACCGGTTCGGCCCTCCGACAAGTACACGTTCATTCAGCGCGGCCCGGTTCCGGCCGGTGGGCCGTATCCGGCCGCGGTACGGCAGCCTAGCCGACGCCCTCGCGGCGTAGACCCGAAGTCGTGAGATCGGGGAAGCCCGATTCCACTCGCGTCCAGCGAGGTGCCGTCCTCCTCCTGATCGCTCCGGCGGCACGAAGTGTTTCCGCAGTCCACACGTGGCGTGCTCGGGCGGTCGGCGGAGCGTGTCCGCGCCGGTCCCGGCGCGGGCCGCGGGTGTCCGGTTCGTACCGGGATGACCTCGGCGGTGCTCGCGGAGCGGGCGGTCACCGCGGCGTCGTTGCCGCATTGTTGTGATTCGGGCCCACGGTACGCCCGCGCGCCCCGCGCGCGCTCAACGGGGGAAGTGCTGGAACGACCGCAGTTCCACGTCGACGCGGCCACCGGGCCCGGCCGCGTCGAGGTGCAGCAGGTGCCGCAGCAGCGAGCGCGAGCCGTCCGGGTGCTCGACCTCCACGAGGGCCCGGACCAGCTGCGGGGACTCGGCGCGCAGCAGCAGCGGCCGCACCGCGACCACCTCGCGCCACGTGCAGTCCGGCCCACCGCGGCCCGACGCGGGCATGCCCGGGGTGAGGCGCGGCATGGCGAGCGCCGGGGCGCGGTCGATGCGGCCGTAGAACTCCCGGGCGGCCGCCGCCGCGGCGGACTCCTCGTCGGCGGCCGGGTCGAGCACGGTCGGCGGGCGCTGCGGGAACCGCACGGATTCGACGGCGGGCTCGGCGGGTTCCTGGTC
Organism: Saccharopolyspora sp. 6M; assembly: GCF_020176775.1. Taxonomy (NCBI): domain Bacteria; kingdom Bacillati; phylum Actinomycetota; class Actinomycetes; order Pseudonocardiales; family Pseudonocardiaceae; genus Saccharopolyspora; species Saccharopolyspora sp. 6M. The sequence continues at coordinate 17,620 of NZ_JAIUJZ010000022.1, read as the reverse complement.
CGGGCCGCGGAACGGGGCGCCGCTCGCCGGGGACACCCCGGTGAGGGCGGCGGTGGCGACGGCCGCGCCGAACAGCAGCGCGGTGCACAGGGTGCCGACCGCGGCCCGCACGCCCGGTGCGTCCGGCGCGCCGTCCCCGGGTTCGGCGGTGTCGAGCAGCTCGTTGACCAGTTGCTCGGTGCGCGCCGATTCCTCCGCGCTGAGCCGCAGCGGTTCCGGTGCGAACCAGAGCGGTTTCGGCTTGCGCAGCACCAGTTCCGCGACCGCGGCTCGGCGGGAGCCGGTGGGGGCCGGTTCGGGCAGGAGCGGCGGGAGCGGCCGGGTGTCGGTGTCGTCGACGCGGCCGACCTGGCGGGTGCCGGAGCCGTTCCGGCCGCACCGGCGGCAGCACCGGCTCGCGGTGGCGGTCAGGTGCTCGTGGTCGGCGGCGCGGCGGGGGAGCGGCGAGCGAGTTCGCGGCGTGCAACGCGGCGAGGACGCTGAAGGTGACGGCGGCGGAGGTGACACCGACGGACACGCACACGAGCAACGGCTTCATCGAGGTTCTCCTTCGGCGGGAACTGCGCGGCGGAAACCGGGACGCCGATCGGTGCGGAGGCTCCGGACGGCCGCCGCGTCGCGGGGTCCGGAGAGCGAAGGGCCGGCGCTCGGTGCATCCCTGCACCGCGCCGCGCGGCGATGTCCGCCCGATGGCGAGAAGTTGCGGAGCCCGCCCCGATTCGCGGACCCACTCGACACTTCGCCGGATCGTGGCCGGTCGTTACGCGGCGTCCGGGGAACACCCCGCGCGGGTGGTGCGGCGCACACCCGGCATTCGGGCGGCATCGCGCCCGGTCACCGCTCCGCTTGCGCCGATCGGTGGCCTCCGGGCTGAGCCACCCCGCCGCCTCGGGTCCGCGAACTCGCCGATCGGGTCCGCCGTCCGCGTGAAACCCGGCTAGGTGTCCGCCATGCGCGCACTTCCCGCCGGTCCGGAACCGCGCCGGAGCTGGGAAGCGGGGGCGACCGCCGGAGTCCGGGGTCCGGCTCGCCGAGGGAGCGGCGCCTCAGCGCGGTCCGCGCCGGCACCGATCAGGCGGGCCCGATGAGCAGGCCCGAGCGTCGCGAACGGACCCGCTGACGTCGGCGGGCCGCGCAGCGCCGACCCGATGCCTCCTTGCGGCGCGGCCGCGCCAGGTGCGGCGGAGCTGCCCGACGAGGAACCCGACTTTCAGACGGTCCCGCGGAAACCGCCGCCTGCCACTACTGACCCGCCAGCTCCCGCAGCGTGGGCAGCAGCGACCGCAGCGCCCGCCCGCGGTGCGAGTCCGCGTCCTTCTCCTCGGCGGAGAGCTCCGCCGCGGTCCGCGTCTCGCCCTCGGGCACGAAGATCGGGTCGTAGCCGAACCCGTTGGTGCCGCGTTCGGCGCGCACCACGGTTCCCGGCCACTCGCCGCGCACCACGGTCTCGGTGCCGTCCGGCAGCACCAGCGCGGCGGCCGAGACGAACGCCGCCCCGCGCCGCTCGTCCGGCACGTCCCCGATTTGGCCGAGCAGCAGGTCCAGGTTCGCCTGGTCGTCACCGTGCGCGCCGGACCAGCGGGCGGACAGCACCCCGGGCATGCCGTTGAGCGCGTCCACGGCGAGCCCGGAGTCGTCGGCGACGGCGGGGAGACCGGTCGCGCGGGCCGCGTCGGCGGCCTTCGCGAGCGCGTTCTCCTCGAACGTGGCCCCGGTCTCGGGGGCTTCCGGGAACTCGGGCACCGCGTCCAGGCCGACGACCTCGACGCCGGTGACGCCTTCGGCTTCGAGGATGCGCCGCAGCTCCACGAGCTTCTTCGCGTTGCGGGTGGCCAGCAGCAGCCGCGTCACCGGGCACCGCCGGGGAGTTCGCCGGGGTACGGCGCGGTCAGCGCCTCGGCCTGCTTGCGGGACAGCTCGGCGCAGCCGTTCAGCGCGAAGTCCACCATCGTGTCCAAAGTGGACCGGGGGAAGGTGGCGCCCTCCCCGGTGCCCTGCACCTCGACGAGGGTGCCGTGGTCGGTGGCGACCACGTTCATGTCCACCTCGGCGCGCGAGTCCTCCTCGTACGGCAGGTCCAGCCGCACCCGGCCGTCCACCACGCCGACGCTCACCGCGGAGATCGAGCAGGACAGCGGCTTCGGATCGGACAACCGGCCCGCCGAGCTCAGCCAGGTGACGGCGTCCGCGAGCGCCACGTACGCGCCGGTGATCGCCGCCGTGCGGGTGCCGCCGTCGGCCTGGATCACGTCGCAGTCCAGCGCGATCGTGTTCTCGCCCAGCGCCGCCAGGTCGATGCAGGCGCGCAGCGAACGGCCGATGAGCCTGCTGATCTCGTGGGTGCGGCCGCCGATGCGGCCCTTCACCGCTTCGCGCACCCCGCGGGTGTTCGTCGCCGACGGCAGCATCGCGTACTCGGCGGTCACCCAGCCGAGGCCGGAACCGGTGCGCCAGCGCGGCACCCCGTCCTGCACGCTCGCCGCGCACAGCACGCGGGTCTTCCCGAACTCGACCAGGACCGAACCAGCGGGCCAGTCCTGGTATCCGCGGGTGATTCGCACGTCCCGGAGCTGGTCGTCGCTCCGCCCATCCGCTCTCGCCACGCGCCCACCCTAACTGCCCGTGCCGCGCCCGTTCTGGGTGGCGGTGACCGGACCGCTACCAGTCGAGGGTGCGCCACTCCACGGCCTTCGGCCGCCGCCCCGTCTCCAGGAAGTCCCGCAGCGCCGCCGCCAGCACCGCCGGGTCCACGCCGCTGCCCGCGGGGAACTCGGCGTCCTCGCTGATCAGCGCGGGTGATTCCGGGTCGCCGTCGAGGACGGCGTAGTCGTGGTCGGTGTCGATGTGGCTCAGGTAGCCGTAGCCGCCGGACACCGCGGCGATCACGTCGTGGTCGAGCATGCCGGTGGCGGAGTCCGCGGGCTCCCGCCCCTCGTGCCAGATCGTCGCGGGGCCCGCGTTCGGCTCCGCCAGCCGACGCACCAGGTCGTCGACCTCGCCCGGTTCGGTGACGCTGAGCCCGTCGCCCGCGTTCGCGTCCGCCGTCGACGCGATCGACCACACCGCCGTGATCGTCATCCTCGTCCTTCCCACCGACTCAGATCGGGTAGTCGCGACCGGCCTCGACGACCTCCACCGGGCCGTCGAACTCCTCGGTCGCCTCCCGCAGGATCTCCTGCGGGTCGGTCCACGGTTGCAGGTGGGTCAGCAGCAGCTGCCGCACCCCGGCCCGCTTCGCCACCCGCGCCGCCTGCCGCCCGGACAGGTGCACCCCGTCGGGGCGGTCCGGCGAATCCGACCAGGACGCCTCGGCCAGCAGCGCGTCCGCACCCCGCGCCAGCTCCTCCAGCGCAGCGCACGGGCCCGTGTCACCGGTGTAGGCCAGCACCCGGCCACCAGCCGACACCCGGAATCCCCACGCCGGGCACAGGTGGTCCACCGGGAACGCCGCCACCCGGAACGGGCCGATCTCCGCTGGCGAGCCGAAACCGGCGAAGTCGTACACGTCGGCCAGGTCCGTCTCCGCCAGCTCCGCGGTGTTCGGCGCGTACAGCCTGGTCAACCGGTCCTGCGTCTCCGGCGGCCCGAACACCGGCAGCTTGCGGCGCGTCGTGTCGTGCGGGGGATCGGGGTGGTAGCGGCGCAGCACCGTCAACGCCCCGAAGTCCGAGCAGTGGTCCGGGTGCAGGTGGCTCAGGAACAACCCGTCCAGCGAGAACGGGTCCGAATGGCGTTGCAGCGCACCGACGGTGCCGTTCCCCAGGTCGAGCGCGATCCGCGCCCCACCGGCCTCGACGAGGTAGCCGGAGGCGGGTGAGTCCGGCCGGGGCAGGCTGCCGGAACATCCGAGAATCGTCAGCTTCACGCCGACGAGCCTGACATGGCGACCTGCCGCACGGACCCGAAAGCCGCGATCGGACCCAAGAAGCGGCCTGCCAAGCGGGTGAACCTCGCCGGATCGCCGGTGGTGCGGAACTCGTGATCGGGTTCCTGCGGCCCCGCCAGCATGTCCTGCTCGGTGAGCACCCGCACCACGTCCTTCGCGGTCTCCTCCGCGCTCGACACCAGCGTCACCTGATCACCCATCGCCAGCTGCAGCACGCCCGTGAGCATCGGGTAGTGCGTGCAGCCCAGCACCAGCGTGTCCACATCGGCCCGCTGCAGCGGATCCAGGTAGCCCTGCGCCAGCCCCAGCACCTGGCGGCCGCTGGTGATGCCGCGCTCCACGAAGTCCGCGAACCGGGGGCACGCCGCCGTCGTGAGCCGCACCTGCGGAGCCGCCGTGAACGCGTCGTCGTAGGCGCGCGAGCGGATCGTCGCCTCGGTACCGATCACCCCGACCCGGCCGTTGCGGGTCGTGGCCACCGCCCGGCGCACCGCGGGCAGCACCACCTCCACCACCGGCACGTCGTAGCGCTCCCGCGCATCCCGCAGGCATGCGGCCGACGCCGTGTTGCAGGCGATGACCAGGGCCTTCACCCCGCCCTCCACCAGCGAATCGGTGATCGCCAAGGTGCGTTCGCGGATGTCGGCCAGCGGGCGCGGCCCGTACGGGGCGTTCGCGGTGTCGCCCACGTAGCGGATCGCCTCGCCCGGCAACTGGTCCAGCACGGCGCGGGCGACGGTCAGCCCGCCGACTCCGGAGTCGAAGATCCCGATCGGCGCGTTCGTCACGCCGACAGTGTGCCAGGCTGCGGCGTTCCCGAACCGCGACGAGTGCTGCGCGCCACCAGCCACGCCGCCAGCACTCCGCCGAGCGCCCCGCACAGGTGACCCTCCCACGAGATGTACGGCTGGCCGGGCAGCACGCCCCACAACATGCCGCCCCAGTAGAAGAACAGCACCACCGCCACCACGATCTGCCCCAGGCTGCGGTTGAAGAAGCCGCGCACCAGCAGGAACACCATCCAGCCGAACGCCACCCCTGACGCGCCCACGTGCACGCCACCGGTCGCGATCAGCCAGGTGCCGAGGCCACCGACGACCCACACGATCGCCGTCACCGCCACGAACTGCCCCACCCCGTTCGCCAGCAGCAACCAGCCCAGCACCAGCAGCGGCACCGTGTTCGACATCAGGTGGCCCCAGCCCGCGTGCAGCAGCGGAGCCCACAGGACCCCGTCCAAGCCGCTGATCCGGTGGGGCACGATGCCGTTCTGGTCCAAGTTCCCCGGCGTCGCCTGGTCCCAGAACTCGACGGCGTAGAGCACCGCCACCATGAACGCCATCTGCACCGCCGCGCGCAGCGGGTTCCGCGGGAGGACGCGCGGCCGCTCTGGCTGATTCGTCACCTTTCCGAGGTTACGCGGATCGGGGGAGCGGTGACTCGGGGGAACGTTCTGCCGCGCCCGCTAAGCTCCCGCACCGTTCGCCGAACCCGGAAACCCCAGGAGGTAACAGCGGTGCCCACCACCGCCGAGCAGGCCGTGCCTGCCGCAGCGCACCACGGGCACGGCCCCACCTGGGACGCGGGAACCGCGAGCCTGCTGTGGACCGACCTGCGCGCCCGCACCGTGCACCGCTACGCGCCCGACGACACCGACCACGCCATGCAGGTCCCGCAGCAGGTCAGCGCCGCCAAACCGCGCACCCGCGGCGGACTGCTGCTGCACTTCGACGAGGGCGTCGCGCTGTACGACGCCGACGGGGAACGCCGCACCTGGCTCACCTTCTGGGCCCGCGACGGGGTCCGCGCCGGCGAGACCACCGTCGACGTGGGCGGACGGGTCTGGGCGACCACCGTGCGCGAGGACGAGAGCGGCGGCGGATGGCTCGTCCGCGTCGACCCGAACGGCGCCGCGCACGTGGTCGTCGACGGGATCGCCGCGGGCAACGGGCTCGCCTGGAGCCCCGACGACACCCGGCTCCACCTCGCCGACAGCGCCGCCCGCCGCATCGACGTGCTGACCGTCGACCAGGTGACCGGCGCCGCCACCGAGCGCCGCACCGCGTTCGACGTCGACGGGGAACCCGCCGGGATGTGCGCCGACGCCGACGGATTCCTGTGGGTCGCGGTGCGGGACCGCGGGGAAGTGCGCCGCTACGCGCCCGACGGGCGGGTCGACCGGACCGTGCCGCTGCCGTCCCGGCGCCCGACGAGCTGCTGCTTCGGCGGCGAAGACCTCACCGACCTCTACATCACGACCGCCCGCGACGGCCTCGCCGAACCGGAGCCGGCGGACGGTGCGGTGCTCGTCGTGCCCGGGGCGGGGGCGGGGTTGCGGTCGCACACCTTCCCCGGCTGACGCCCTCCTCGCGGAGTGAACGGACCGTTCGTCCGATCTAGTTGGTCAAGCGGTCCGTTCACTCCGCATCAGCGGATGTGGTGATCGACCCGCTGCGCGGAGAGCTCGGCTGGAGTGGACGGGCCCGTGGTCCCAACAGGTTGGTGGGACCGGGCGGTCACACGGCGTACGGGGAAGGCTTGTGGGGGCGGGGGGGCGCCCCCCCGGGGGGGGCGGCGGGGGGGGGGTTGTCCCCCCCGTGGGCCCCCCTGGTGGGGGCCCCCCGGGCCCGTTCACTCGGCTTCCGGTCAGGACTTGGTGCGCAGGGCTTCCGCGCCTCCGGTGTCCGCGTCGTGGTGCGGCCAACGCGGGGTGTCGCCCGTGGGGGTGTCGCCGAGGACGGTGACGCGTTGGCCGACGCGGCGCTCGGTGTAGTCGTTGATCGCGTAGTGCTGGGTGGCGCGGTTGTCCCACATGGCGATCGCCCCGGCGTTCCAGCGGAACCGGCACACGTTGCTCGGGTGCTCGGCGACGGCGTACAGGTGCTGGAGCAGCGCGTCGCTCTCGGCGGCGGCCAGCTGCGGGATGCGCCGGGTGAACATGCGGTTGACGTACAGCGAGCGCCGCCCCGTCTCCGGGTGCACCCGCACCACGGGGTGCTCGGCTTCGCTGCGGAACGAGCCGTTGGGGTGCTCGAACACGTGGACCGCGGTGAGCCCGTCGAGCATGTCGCGCAACGGCGCGGAAAGGGACTCGTAAGCCCGGTGCTGGTTGCTCCACATCGTGTCCCCGCCGAACGGCGGGCATTGCACGATCTGCAGGATGGAGGCGACCGGCGGGGTGGGGCTGAACGTGACGTCGGTGTGCCACACGTCGGCTTTGGCGCCCTGCGCGGAATCGAGCACCACGATTTCCTCGTGTCCGTCGAGCTTCGGCAGGAACGGGTGCACTTCCAGTTCTCCGAGCCGCTTGCCGAACTCGATGTGCGCCTGCGGCCCGAGCCCGGCGGCCTCGGGGAAGAACAGCACGAGGTGTTCGAGCAGCAGTGCGTGGACCTGCGCGAACGCCTCGTCGGTGAGGGAGTTCAGGTCGATGCCGCGGACCTCGGCGCCGAGTGCGCCGCTGATCGGGCGAACCTGCAGGCCGGTGTCCTGAACGGGAGCCGCCATGATGATGCGCCTTTCTGAGTGGAGCCGATGACACTTGTTCCGCGCATGCGGAACGGCGGATCGGCGAATCGAGGAATCGCCGTCCGGATCGGGTCGAATTCTTGACCGGAATCGGGTTCCGGTGCGATGCTGCGCGAACCGGATTCGGGTTCCGGTGGTGATTTTCCCCGGGCGGAAGAACCGCGTGGAATGCGCGGGAAAACGGGGGATCGCGAGCCGGGAATCCGGTTGGAGAACACCGGAAGCATGGACAGGAGTGCACCAGTATGGCTTCGGAGACGACGGATCCCGGCGCGCGGTTGGCGGCGCTGACCGACCTCGCCACCCCGTTCGCGGTGCGCGCGGCGGTGACGCTCGGCGTCCCGGACCGGATCGCGGAGGGCGCCACCGGGCTCGCCGAGCTCGCGACGGCCACCGGGACCGACGCCGATTCCCTGGCCCGGCTGCTGCGCCACCTGGTGGCGATCGGGTTCGTGGCCGAGCAGGGCGGCCGCTTCGCGCTGACCGACGTGTCCCGGCACCTGCTGGGCGCGGACAGCGCGTGGCAGAAGAAGTGGCTGGACCTGGACGGCCCGGGCGTGAAGATGGACCTGGCGTACGCGGGCATGGCGCACTCGGTGCGCACCGGCCGCTCCGGTTACGAACCGGTGCACGGCGTGCCGTTCTGGGAGGACTACCAGCGTGACGACGCGCTGCGCGGGTTCTTCGGCGCGATCATGGCCGCGCACGCGTGGCAGACCGGCCCGCTGCTGGCCGCCGAGTACGACTGGTCCGCGGTCAAGAGCGTGATCGACATCGGCGGCGGGGTCGGTGCGCTGCTCGTCGAGGTGCTTCGCGGGCAGCCGCACCTGGAGGGCGCGGTGCTGGACCTGCCACCGGTGGCCGCCGAAGCCGACGAGGCGCTCGCCGCGTCCGAGGTGGCCGACCGCGCCGCGTTCGTGCCCGGCAGCTTCTTCGACGAGCTGCCCGCCGGCTACGACCGGTACGTGGTGTCGCGGGTGCTGACGGACTGGCCGGACGCCGACGCGGTCCGCATCCTGCGCCGCTGCGCCGAAGCGGCGGGCAGCGCGGGACGCGTCCTGGTGGTGGAGGTGCTGGCCGGGGAGGAGCACGCGAAGAACAACTCCTCGTTCGACCTGCAGTCGCTGTCGCTGCTCGGCGGCCGGGAGCGCTCCATCGCCGACTTCGAGGCGCTGGCCGCCGAAGCCGGTCTCGCGGTGCGCGGCAGCCGCAGCTGGGACGGCGGCCTGGTGCTCGTGGAGTGCGCACTCGCCGGCTAGCCACCCGCCCCCGGCCTGGGTGGCGCTCATGCCCAGGCCGGGAGGCGCCGCGCCCGCGGGTCCGGCAGCACCCCCACCTGGTGCAGCCGGTCCAGCAGCGACAACCGGTGTTGCCCGAGCCCGGCCATGTTGTGCATGACGGTGTAGCGCAGCCGGTCGTTGCCGCCGGTGCAGCGCAGCGCCCGCCGCCCCACCACGCGGCCCGTCCAGGACAGGTCCGTGATCATGCGGGCCGCGTTGTGGCTCGTCCGTCCGATGTGGACCAGTTCGGGCAGCCGTTCCGCCTCGTAGGAGCGGATTCCCGCGTCCACCGCGGCGGGGCTCAACTCCCCGCCCACGTGCCGGGCGAGGCTCTCCGCGTCCGTGATCGACGTGTTCATGCCCTGCGCCGCCATCGGATGCACCGAATGCCCCGTCTCACCGACCAGCGCCAGCCCCGGAACACCCAGGCCCGGCGCCAAGAACCGGGACACCGGCAGCACCTGCCGGTTCGCCGAGCTCGCCCGCAGCGCGTCCGCCAGCGGTTCCAGCGCCGGCGTGTCCCGCACCAGGTGCTCGATCCACCCGGCCATGCCGTCGGAATCCAGCCCGCGCAGCTCGTCCGCACCCACCTGCACGTACAGCCGCACCCGGCCGCCCGGCAGCGGGTACCGCAACCGCAGGCCGCGTTCGCTGACGTACGCCGAGAAGTCCTGCTCGACCCGCGGCGCGTCGGCGATGTCGAACGCCGCCAACCGGTGCGGGTACTCGTCGCGGTGTGCCGGGATGCCCGCCGACTTCCGCAGCCGCGAGGAGATGCCGTCCGCGGCGACCACCAGCGACGCCCGCACCTCCCGCTCCTGACCGCCCTCGGCGACCCGCACCCCCGCGACCCGGCCGTCCGCGTCCCGCAGCAGGTCGCGCACCAGCACGCCGCGGCGGAACTCCACCGAGCCGTCCAGCCGGTCCGCCAACGCCTCCAGGATCACCGGGTAGTCGTGGGCCAGCAACCACCGCTCCTGCTCCCGCAACCGGTCGTAGTCCAACGCCATCAGCGGCGCGCCCGCGGTGTCCCGCGCCACCAGCCGCGCCAGGCGGAGCCCGCCGCGCGACTCCAAGCGCTGCGCCACGCCCCACTCGCGCAGCACCCGCAGCGCGCCCGGTTGCAGCACCTCGCCCTTCGCGACCCGCGACGGCTCGGCCATCTTCTCCAGCAGCAGCACGCGGAAACCCCGCGCGCCCAGCGCGCAGGCCGCGGCGAGCCCACCGACCCCGGCCCCGCACACCACCACATCGGCGTCCACCGTCAACTCCTCCCCGCGGCATCGCGGTAGCGGGCCAGCGCGCGCAACGCCAACCCGTTGGCCAGCGCCCGGTTCGAGTAGCGGGACACGTGGCGCACGTACTCGTTCACCGGCGCGGCCGACCAGGACCCGTCCGGGCGGCGCGCGTCCAGCAGCCAGCGCACCCCGCGCCGCACCTCCGCGCCGTCGGCACCCCCGCCCGCTACCAGCAGCGCGCCGACCGCCCACGCCGTCTCCTCGACGGTGCCCGGTTCGTCGCCGCCGGTGCCCCACGAACCGTCCGGCAGCTGCGCGCGCACCAGCCACTCCCGCGCCCGCCGCGCCGCGTCGGAACCGCCCGCCCCGGCGCGCACCAGCGTCTGCAGCACCGCCGACGTGCCCGCCGTGTGCATCCGGTACCAGACCGATTCGTACGAGCCGTCCGGCCGCTGCGCGCTCGCCAGCCAGCGCACCGCCCGGCGGATCCGCCGATCCGCCGCGGGCACCCCGGAATCCAGCAGCCCGTCCAGCGACTGCGCCGTCATGTGCGGGCACGGCCCGCTGTTGGCGACCTTCGTGTTCCGCACGCACAGGCCCCACGAACCGCGCGAGTCCTGCTGCGCGAACAACCAGCGCGCGCCCGACTCCAGCGCCGGGCGCTGCAGCTCACCGGGGAAGCGCGCCAGCGCCGACATGATCTCCCCGGTCTCCAGCGAGGCCGGCCAGCCCTTGCCGGACCAGCCCCAGAACCCCGGCGGGCAGCCGAACGCGGTGAACGGCCGGTGCTGCTGCTCCCGCAGGAACACCTCCCGCGTCGCCAGCAACCGCTCGTCGGTCGCGTACCCCGCCTCCAGCAGCCCGCCCGCCGCGTACATCGACCAGGTCAACCCCAGCGGGCCGCTGTTCCACGACCCGTCCTCGTTCACCTGCTCCCGGAACCAGCGGACCGCGCCCGCCACCATGTCCGCGCCCAGCCCGGCGCGCGCCAGCCCACCGCAGATCAACCCGGTCACCCACGCGTCCTCGCACCAGCCACCGGTGCTGCCCTCGTGCTCGTAGACCTCGCGGATGATCGCCAGCGCGCCCGGCGTGCCCGCCTTCGCCAGCAGCCGCGTCAGCGGCGTCTGCTCCCGGGTCGCCGCCTGCGCCAACCCCAGCGCGCACACCATCGGCGCCCGCAGGTCGAACAACCGCAGGAACGGGCCGCGCAGCACCGCCAGCTCCAGCGGGAACCGGCGCATGTCCGACGTCCGCAACCAGCCGACGAACGAGTAGAACTGGCGGCACCAGGCCGTCACCTCCGGGTGCGGAATCCCTTCCAGGCCACCGTGGTCCAGCATCCAGCGCTGCCCGGCCGCCACCGCGTCCGCCGCCGACTCCGGCGCCACCAGCTGCAACGTCGCCGACGCCACCGCCGTCGGACCCGGCTCGTCCGCGCCGCCCGGCACCATGCTCCAGCCGCCGGTGTCCGACTGCCGGGCCCGCAGCCACGCCACGCCCCGCTCGATCAGGTCCGCCGAACCGCGCGGATCGGCGAAGTGCAGCGCGCTCACCGCGCCCACCGTGCTCAACGTGGACGTCAGCCCGTCCTCCGAGTAGTCGAACACGCCGTCCGGCCGCCGCGCCGCGAACACCGCCTCCGCCGCGGCCTCGATCGCCTCGGAGACCTCCTCGGCCCGCGAAGTCGTCATGGCAGCGTCGCCTCCCGTCGCTCCGCCGTGGGGAACTCGTGCCCCGAACGCAGCACGGCCTGCGCACCGAGGCTGAACACCAGCGCGGGCACCAGCACCGCCAACGCGAGCCACAGACCCGCCGCACCCGCGATCAGCGCGCCCGCCAGCACCAGCCGCTCCGCGACGAGGATCTCGTGCGCCCGCAACGCCTTCCGCGGCGGCAACTCCCGGATGTGCTCCAGCAGCAACGAGAACGCCGCCGTCCCCGCGCACGCCGCCACCGTCGCCAACGCCGAGTAGCCGCCCCGCTGCGGCACCGCCTCCGCCAGCGCCAGCACCACCAGCAACCCCGACGCGTACAGCGCGAACGACGTCCGCACCGCCACCGGGATGCCGCTGCGCACCGGCACCGAGCGGTAGCCGCCCGCCCGGTCGCCGTCCACGTCGCGCATCGTCCCCACCAGGTTCGACGCCGCGTCGTGCGCCAGGAACACCAGCGCGAACACCAGCACCGTCCACGGCACCCGGTCCGCGCCCAGCAGCGCACCCGCCGCCAGCGCCAGCGCCGTCAGCGAACCGCGCACCAGGTTCCCGGACAGGCCGCGCGCCTTGCAGAACCGGCTGTAGGCGACGATGCCCGCCGTCGCCACCACCACCAGCAGCACCGCGTGCCAGTTCACCAGCAGCGCGAACACCGCGGCCGCCGCCGCGCAGCCCACCCCGCAGGCCAGCGCCGCCCGCGGCGACAACCGGCCGGACGGGATGGGGCGCTGCGGCTTCCCGATCGCATCCAGCTCCCGGTCGAAGTAATCGCCCAAGTAGTGCCCGGACAACCAGCCCAGCGCGGGCACCACCGCCGCCGCCAGCAGCGGCACGCCCCACCCGGCGCCGGCGGTGACCGCGCCCGCGATCCCCACCATCGCCGGATAGCAGGTGGTGTAGGGCCGCCAGGTCTCGACGTGCGCCCGGATCCCGCGGTGCACCGCGGACATCGATGCGGCCACGGCTAGCGGTCCCGGTGGATCGCGAGGTCCGCCACCGCCGCCAGCAGCCGCGAACCGTCTCCGCCCGGCAGCACCGCCAAGTCCCGGTGCGCCCGCCGGATCTCCTCGGCGGCCTCCGCCGCGGCGCGCTCCACCGCGCCCAGCCGGGTCAGCACCTCCCGCAGCAGCGCGAACGACTCCACCGGGGACCGGGTGCCGCTGAGCGCTTCCGCGAGCAGCGCGCGATCCCGCGCGCCCGCCATGCCGTGCGCCACGATCACCGGGAACGTCGGCCGCATGTTCCCCGCATCGCTGCTGCCGGACTTGCCGGTCACCTCGGTCTCCGCCAGGTACGGCAGCAGGTCGTCGTGCATCTGGAACGCGGTGCCGACCCGGTCGGCGAACCGCGTCGCCGCCGCCACCTGCTCGGTGTCCCCGCCGCCGAGCACCGCACCGGACCGGCACGCCGCTCGGAACAGGGCGCCCGTCTTCAACGCCGCCATCCGCCGGTACCGCTCCGGCGGGCACGCCGGATCCCGCAGCAGCTCCGCCTCCAACGCCTGCCCCCGGCACAGGTCCACGCCCGCGTCGGCGACCGCGCGCACCGCCGCCAGCACCGGTTCGGCGGGCAGCCCGCACTCGGTGAGCGCGGCGAACAGGCTCAGGATCAACGCGTCGCCGGTGACGATCGCGTCCGGCACCCCGAACCGCACCGGCACCGAAGCCCGGCCCCGCCGCAGCTCGTCGCCGTCGATGATGTCGTCGTGCACCAGCGAGGCCACGTGCAGGTACTCGATGGCGACCGCGGCGGGCAGCACCGCCGCGCGATCCCCGCCGACGGCCTCCGCGGCCGCGACCAGCATCACCGGCCGCAGCATCTTGCCCGGCGCCAGCAGCGCGTACCGCGACACCTCCCTGATGTGGTCGGTGCCCGCAGGCCAGCGGCGTTCCAGCTCCGCGCGCAGCTCCGCGGCCACCGGGGAGGCGGCCAGCAGCGCCGCCGGATCCCCGGCCAGGTCGTGGGCGTCGCTGATCCGGGCGGTCACCGGGCGGGCTCGCTGACCTCGGCGGCCAGGTCTCCGGCGGTGGCGTCCGCGGCGGAGAACTCGGCCGCGACCTCCAGCACCAGGTCGTTCGCCGCGCGGGTGCCGACGGTCAGCCGCACCCCGGACCCGGCGATCTCCCGCACCACCACACCGCGCTCGGCGCACCGGTCCACGAAGCGCTGGTTCGCCCCGCCCAGTGGCAGCCACAGGAAGTTCCCGCCGCTGGCGGGCACCGGGATCCCGTGCGCCAGCAGGCCTTCCCGGAGCCGGTCGCGTTCGGCCGCGACCTCCGCGCACTGGGCACGCATCACCTCGGACGCCGCCAGCGCCGCCGCGGCCGCCGCCTGCGCGGGCCCACTCACCCGGAAGAACAGCGCGCTCGGCTTCAACGCGGCCACCACCGGCTCCGCTCCCAACAGGTAACCGACGCGCATGCCGAGCAGCCCGTACGACTTGGAAAAGGTCCGAGCGATGGTGAGCCGGTGGTCCGTTCGGGCTAGTTCGATTCCATCCGCAATGGTCTCGCCGGTCCCGGTGGCGAAGTCGATGTAAGCCTCGTCGAGCACGACGTGCACATCACTCGGAATGCGATCGAGGAACCCGGTGATCTGTTCCGCGGTGAGGATCGACCCGGTCGGATTGTTGGGGTTGCACAACAGCACCACCCGGGTGCGGTCCGTGACCGCGGCCGCCATCGCGTCCAGGTCGTGCGCCGAATCCCGCAGCGGCACCCCCACCGCGCTCGCCCCGGCGTTGCGGATCATCAGCGGGTACATCTCGAACGACGGCCAGGGGTGCACGACCTCGGTGCCCGGGCCCGCGTGGACCTGCAGGAACTGCTGGAGCAGCGCTCCCGAACCGACGCCGGCCAGCACGCGCTCCGCGGCCACCCCGTGGTGCTCGGCCACGCGCGCGACCAGATCCGACGAGAACGGGTCCGGGGTGAGGTTCAGCGTGTCGAGGGCGGCTTCGGCGGCAGTTCTCACGCCGGGCAGCGGTGGGGCGAAATTCTCGTTCAGGGAGAGCTGGTGCACAATTGAGGTCACAGTGCCAATCCCGTTCTGGCCGCTGGGTTTCATGGCCTCTCGTGCGGTGTCCGCCGGTTTCGTTCCGGACCGCTCGCGATGCTGATCGAATACTGTGTTCCGCGGCCTTCGATGTCAAGGTTCACGATCTCGTAGAACGTGATGAACGTGTTTCGAATCTGTGTAGTCGGTTTTTGTCGAGGGGATCCCCTGAGATCTTCGTGGCAGCGGGACGCGAGTCGTCCGGCGCGTCCCGGCGCTGTGCTAGTCCGCGGCGAGCCGATCGGCGGCCTCGTCCGTGCGCTCCGCGGTGCGGTGGGGCGGCGTGCCGCGGATCGTCTCCGCGCACCCGCGCGCGGGCGTTGAGATCAATCTGTGATCTAGGTGGTTCCGCCAGGTCAACGGGCTTCGGGGCCGGTCGTTCGCCCTCGGCGTGACCATGCTCGCCCGAATGGCTCTGGAATATTCCACCGGTCGTTCGGTACACCGGACGCGGTGCGCCCGCCACAGCGGCAGTCGGGGCCCGGCGGCCGCACCCGCCACGGTCCGGGGACCGGTGGCTGCGCCACGACCGGCGGGAGTACCGGTCGCGGCAGAACCGCGGCCCCGGTGCGTTCGGGGCGCGCCGGGGTCGCGGACCCGTTTCCCGCATTCGACTCGAATGCGCGGGATCGAACCGCCGAACACCGCCGACCGGGCGAACCGCGGATAGTCCGACGGCACTGTGAAAACGGCAAATACCGGCACTTTTGGGCCGAATGTCGCCGCGATTAGGGTCGCAGACGATTCCTCAATGGCAGCGGGGCGGGCACCGGCCCGTTTCGTGGAGGGACCGGGAACGGACCACGCGCAGCCGAACCCGGACAACCGACAACGCCCGGGACGCCCCATCGCCCCGGGCGCGAGATCGAGGAGAGCAAGATGGTCGCTGCCCCACGTCGCATGGCCCGCATCGCCGGGATCGCCGCGGTCGCCCTCTCGGCCGCCGCCACCGTCTCCGTCTCGGCCGCCCAGGCCGAACCGGCCGACGTCACCCCGTACATCGTCGGCGGCCAGGACGCCGACATCGCCGACCACCCGTTCGTCGTCGCGCTCACCACGCCCGACGGCCAGCAGTTCTGCGGTGGCTCGCTCGTCTCCGAGACGAAGGTCGTCACCGCCGCGCACTGCACCACCGGCTCCGACCCGTCCGAGATCAACGTGCTCAGCGGGCAGACCGAGATCAGCGGCACCGGCGGCACCGTCTCCGAGGTCAGCGACGTCTGGGTGCACCCCGAGTACACCGACGCCACCCTGGGCTTCGACGTCTCCGTCCTCACCCTGTCCGCTCCCGTCGAAGGCGCTCAGCCGGTCGAGCTGGCCACCGCCGACGACGCCGGCTACACCGCGGGCACCGACGCCACCCTCCTCGGCTGGGGGACCACCTCCGAAGGCGGCTCCACCTCCGACCACCTGAAGACCGCGACCGTGCCGGTGAGCTCCGACGCGGACTGCTCCGCCGGGTACGACGAGTACAGCCCCGACTCGATGGTCTGCGCCGGCCTGCCCGAAGGCGGCGTCGACGCCTGCCAGGGCGACTCCGGCGGCCCGATGGTGGCCGACGGCCGCCTCATCGGCGTCACCTCCTGGGGCGAAGGCTGCGCCCGCCCCGGCAAGCCCGGCGTGTACGCCCGCGTCGGCGCCTACAACGACGTCCTGACCGAGCAGATCGGCAGCTGATCGCCTGACGGATTCCCGCTCGCTCGGCTGAGCTGGGCGGGTGGCGGAACCTCAGCGGCGCCCTCGCTGCGGGATCGTTTTCACAGGTGGCTCCGCCACATGAGAAATGCAGTACGGGGCGGTCCGGAAGGGCCGCCCCGTTCTCGTGCGTCCGGTCAGGTGAGCTGGCGGGTGGAGCGGTCTTCGAACTTCGTCGCGTAGCCGCCGATGATCGCGCGGGATTCCACCGTGCCCAGCGCGACCCGGTCCAGGCAGTCGACGGACTCGCGGAACGCGGCCACCCGTTCCTCGTCGTCCAGCAGCAGTCCGCACTCCTGGCTCTCCAGCAGCACCGTCGCCACCCCGCGCGCGAACTCGATCAGCGTGAACGGCCCGCCGAGCCCCGCGTGCACCCCCAGGTTCGTCGGCAGCACCCGCACCGCGATGTTCGGCGCCTCCGCGGAGCGCAGCAGGTGCCGCAGCTGCCCGCCCATCACCGCCGCACCGCCCACGGGCCGGGTCAGCACCGATTCGTCCAGGTACGCCGTCAACGCCACCGGCGAGGCCTTGTGCAGGATGCCCTGCCGCACCTGCCGCACGTTGACCTGCTCGTCCACCTCGCCCGTGCCCGCACCGGACGCCGCGCACACCGCGGTCGCGTACGCCCGGGTCTGCAGCAGCACCGGCACGTAGCCGAGGCTGAGCTCGGTGAGCCGGGAGGCGCGCTGCTCCGCGTCGATGCACGCGCGGGTGTGCGCCGAGAGCCCCGCCATCGCCTCCCACCACGACGGGCGGCCCAGCTCCTCGGCCATCGTCAGCAGCTGCTCGCGCCGCTTGCCGCGCACCCGCAGCGCCGCGAGCACCGCGGCCAGGTCGGGGCCGCCGATGCCGCGCTGCGCCGTCTCGATCCGGCTGATCTTCGCGATGCTCCAGCCCAGCTGTTCGGCGAGCACTCCCTGGGACATCCCTTTGTCCTTGCGCACCTTGCGGACCTCGGCCGCCAGCGCGCGGGCCCGGGGGGAGTTCGACATGATCGTCAGAATATGGTGCCAGCGCGGAAAAAACCGTCGCTCGATCAGGTACTGGTGAACTGCCCGAACGGCCGCAGATTCCCGGCCCTGCACCGAAGATGCGCCCCTGCCGAGAACTTCCCGGAGCGGAATCCTCCAGCGCAGCCCCGCTTCCGCGCCCGATCCCCCGGCCGCCACGCGCGGTGATGTCGCGGGGACCCGGAAACCGGGCCCCCGCCACCCCCAGGCC
>NZ_JAIUJZ010000021.1:123914-130988 GCF_020176775.1 Saccharopolyspora sp. 6M | reverse complement strand
GATCTTTTTCCCGAGTGGCTCCGCCACAGGCGAAAAAGCTGTCCTCGCGAGAATCCCGCTGAGAACCCGCGGGTGGTCCCGTTGCGTGCTGGGTCTCCGCTCAGCGGCTTCGCCGCTGACAGGAAGGACGATGGGGCGTCGGGGGAGGTCGCGGGCGGGTTGTTCGTCCTGGTTTCTTGCGGGTGGTACTAGTGCCACCCGAACGGGTGAGGGCCTTGTTAAGGTCCTCAGCGGTCGGCGCCGGTGGACGGAGCCAACGGTTCCGGGAGGGCGGCATGGTCTCGGCGCGGCGGATCTGGCGAGCGGTGCTGGCCGGAACGGCGGTGCTGGCCGTGACCGCCGGCTGCGCCGTCTCCGCCGGTTCCGGCAGCGGCACGCTGATCGGAGCGGCCGCCGCCGACCTCGGCGCGGCGCGGGTCGTCACCGGTCAGGTGTACGCGACGCGCGCGTCCGGGCCGCTCGCGCTGGACCTGTTCCTGCCCGCAGGTGCCGGACCGCACCCGTTGGTGGTGTACGCGCACGGCGGCGGCTGGGACGCGGGTGACCGTGGCCTCGACGGGCACCGCGCCGTCGGCGGCGCCGCCGAATCGCTCGCGGCCGAGCGCATGATCAGCCGCGGTTTCGCGGTGGCCACGGTGGACTACCGGCTCAGCGATCTCGCCCCCGCCCCGGCGCAGG
This sequence comes from Saccharopolyspora sp. 6M, assembly GCF_020176775.1. Classification (NCBI taxonomy): domain Bacteria; kingdom Bacillati; phylum Actinomycetota; class Actinomycetes; order Pseudonocardiales; family Pseudonocardiaceae; genus Saccharopolyspora; species Saccharopolyspora sp. 6M. The sequence continues at coordinate 130,310 of NZ_JAIUJZ010000021.1, read as the reverse complement.
TCGAGGACGTCGCGGATGCGGTCCGCTGGTTGCAGTCGCGTGCAGGCACGTGGAGCTTGGACGCCGACCGCGTGGTCCTGTGGGGCGCCTCGGCCGGCGGGCTGCTCGTCTCGCAGCTCGGCGCGATCACCGACGACCCCGGCGAACCCGGGGGCGGGCTCACCGGCATCCGCGCGGTGATCGACTGGTTCGGGCCGACGGACCTGAGCGCCGAAGCGGAGCTGGCGACCCCGCAGCTGTCCGACTACTCGCGCCGGACGGTGCGCAAGTACCTCGGCTGCATGCCGAGCGAATGCCCGCAGCACGCGGCCGCCGCCAGCCCGATCCGCAACCTCTCCGGCGCCGAGCCGCCGTACCTCATCCAGCACGGCACCAAGGATTCGCTGGTGCCGATCGCGCAGAGCCTCAACTTCGCGGCCGAGCTGCGCGAACTCGGCGTGGACGTGTCGCTGCACCCCTACGACGACTTCGACCACGGCTTCACCCCCGGCCCGAGCGTGCCGATGATCGTGGACGCGATCGACGAGTTCCTCGCCGCTCACGTCTGACCCGAGGTCAGTTCTCGGCCGGGTCGCTGCCCACCAGCCCCTCCTCCTCCCGGCGCACCGTGCCGATCGAGGCGGCACCGCCCGCGCCCTCCGCGAGCGGCTGCACCGCGCCGCGGAACGACTCCAGCGCGTCCAGCTCGCGGCGGCGGGCGGAGACGAAGCGCTGCAGGTGGGTGCTGGACAGGTTCACCGCCTCCACCGCGCCGGACGCGGCCCGCTGCGCGCGCACCGCCTGCGAGCGCACCTGCTCGATGTCCTCCGCGATGGTGCGCTCGGTCGCCGCGAACAGCGCGGCCGAGGCCAGCACCGCGAAACCCGTGGGGCCGCACAGGAAGACCCGCTTGTCCAGCAGCCAGGACAGCAGGCTCGGATCGGTGTCCAGCGCGGTGACCACGGCCGCGTCCGAGGGCACGAACATGATCGTCCCGTAGATCGCGTCCGCCCAGCGCTGGTAGCCCTTGCCGGACAGCTCGGTCGCCCGCGAGCGGATGTTGCGCACGTGCACCCGCAGCGCATCGCCGCGCTCCTGTGGGTCGTCGGTCTCCATCGCCTCCGCCCACACCGCGAGGCTCGCCTTCGCGTCCACCGGCACCTGCCTGCCGCCGCCGACGGCGAGCACCAGGTCCGGCCGCGCCGCGCCGCCACCGGCCAGGTCGGTCTGCACGCTGAAGTGGACGCCTTCCCGCAGCCCCAACGACTTCGCCGTCTCGACGAGGACCTGCTCGCCGAGCTCGCCGCGCCCGGTGATGGACGCGAACGCCACCTCGTACCGGCGCAGCGCGGCCTGCTGCTCCACGGTGCGGGCGCGTTCGGACTCCACCATGCGCAACGCCTCGTCGGCGCGGTGCGCGGAGTCGGTGTAGAGCCGCCAGATCAGCACCAGCGCGGCCGCGAACAGCAGCACCAGCACGATCACGACGGCGATCAGCACGCCCATGGCGATCTCCTCTCGGCCGGGAACGGTCCTGATCATTCCGCATCCGGCCGGTGATCCGGTCCCGATCGGGGCGAGGGCCACCGGATCGGCCCGATCGGCCGCGTTCTCCCTGGCAGGAGCGCACGTCAGACTCGCCGTCCGCGTGTCGGCGCAGCGGCTCACCGGACCGCCGCCGGGCCCGCCGCGAGTCCGCCGCGGTGTCGATCACCTGCGAAGACGATGTCGCGGCAGCGTCTCAACGGCCCCCGACGCAGCGTGATCGAGGCCGGAGCCGTTCGGTAACTTGACCGCCATGCGGGTGCTGCACACCTCCGACTGGCACGTGGGGCGGACGTTTCACGGCCGAGACCTGCTCGCCGAGCAGGAAGCGGTCCTCACCGGACTGGCCGACCTGGTCACCGCCGAAGACGTCGACGTGGTCGTCGTCTCCGGCGACCTCTACGACCGCGCCGTGCCCTCCGGCGAGGCCGTGGAGACCTGCGTGCGCGTGTTCGGCGCGCTCCGCGCGGCCGGGGCGCGGCTCGTCGTCACCCCCGGCAACCACGACTCCGCCGCCCGCGTCGGCGCCTTCGGCGAGTTCGCCGCCGCGGGTGGGCTGCACCTGCGCACCCGCATCTCCCGGCTGCACGAACCCGTGCTGCTCGACGACGAGCACGGGCCCGTCGCGTTCTACGGGATCCCCTACCTGGAACCGGATCCGGCCCGCCAGGTCCTCGACTCGCTGCCCGACGTGCCCGGCGCGGCCCCGGTCCAGGGCCGTGGGCACGAACCGGTGCTCGCCGAGGCGATGAACCGCGTCCGGGCCGACCTCGCGGGCCGGCCCGCCGGAACACGGTCCGTGGTGCTCGCGCACGCCTTCGTCGTCGGCGGCGACGCCAGCGAATCCGAACGGCCCATCGCCGTCGGCGGTGTCGACACCGTGCCCGGTTCGGTCTTCGACGGCGTGGACTACGTGGCGCTCGGGCACCTGCACGGGCCGCAGACCCTCGCCGAGCACCTGCGCTACTCCGGGAGCCCGCTCGCCTACTCGTTCTCCGAGGCGCGGCAGCGGAAATCCGCCTGGCTCGTCGACCTCGACGCCGACGGGCTCCACGAGGTGCGCCGCCACGAACTGCCCGTGCCGCGCGCGCTCGCGACCGTCCGCGGCCGGCTCGACGCGCTGCTCGCCGAACCCGAGTACGCCGAGTTCGAGGAGTGCTTCCTGTCCGCCACGCTCACCGACGACGTGCGGCCGGTCGACGCGATGCGCGCCCTGCAGGAGCGGTTCCCGCACGCGGTCCACCTCGAATGGCAGCCGGAGAACGGCCGCGCCACCGCGGAACTGCGCTACTCCGAGGCCGTGCGCGGGCGGGACGACACCACCATCGCCGAAGGGTTCGTCGCCGACTGCCGCGGATCCGAACCCACCGGTGGCGAACGCGCGCTGCTCGCCGAAGCGCTGCACGCCGTGCAGGTCGCGGAGGTGCGGGAATGAGGCTGCACCAGCTCGCGATCACCGCGTTCGGGCCCTACCGGGACCGGGTCGACGTCGACTTCGACGCGCTCGGCACCGACGGCCTCTTCCTGCTGCACGGCGACACCGGCGCGGGCAAGACCAGCCTGCTCGACGCGATCTGCTTCGCCCTCTACGGCGCGGTGCCCGGCGCGCGCGAACAGGTCAAGCAGCTGCGCTGCGACACCGCCGCCGACGACGTGGCCACCTCGGTCGAGCTGGAGCTGACCGTGCAGGGTCACCGGCTGCGCGTCGTGCGCAGCCCCAAGTACGACCAGCGCAAGAAGCGCGGCGAAGGCACCACCACCCGCAACGCCAAGGCCTCGCTGATCTGGATCGGCGACGCGCCCGGCGACGCTGCCTCCGAAGGTTCCAGCCGCATCGACGAGGTCAACCGCAGCGTGCAGCGGTTGCTCGGGATGAGCGTCGACCAGTTCACGAAGGTCGTGCTGCTGCCGCAGGGCGAGTTCGCGAACTTCCTGCGCGCCGAGACCACCGAACGCGAGAAGCTGCTGGAGAAGCTGTTCGGCACCCAGCGGTTCGCCGACGTCGAGCGGTGGTTCGTCGAGCACCGCCGGGAACGCGGCCGCGACGTCGAAGCACACCAGCAGCAGGTGCGGGAACTGCTCGCCCGCGCCGCCCAGGTCGTCGGGCAGGACCCGGAGAACGGCGCCGACGAGCGGCACTGGCTGGAGAGCTGGGAGAAGCACCTCGCCGCCGAGCTCGACGAGACTCGGCGGCAGCACGTCGAACTCGCCGCCCGCCGCGACGCCGCGGAACAGGAGCTCACCGCCCGCCGCGAGCTCGCCGACAAGGTCCGCCGGGTGCGCGGCGCCCACGCCGAACTCGCCGAACTCGATGCGCAACAGACCGAACACCGGCGGTGGCGCACCGAACTCGACTCCGCCCAGCGGGTGCTGCCGGTGCTCACCGCGCGCCGTGCCGTCACCGAAGCCGAGACCGAACTCGACCGGGCCGCCCGGGAAGCCGCGCACGCCGAAACGGGCTGCCCCGACCCGGACGCCCCGCTCGACGAGCTGCGCAGGCGTTCCGGCGAACACCGCGAACGCGCGGGCGCGCTCGCCGAACTGCTCCCCGAAGCCCGCAAGCAGGACACCGACCGCGCCCGGCTCGCCGAGCTCGACCGCGGGATCGACGCCGACGAACGCGCCACCGCCGAGCTCGACGAGCAGCAGGCCGCGCTGCCCGACCGCATCAGCACCGCCCGCACCCGGCTCGACGAGGCCAAGGAAGCGGCCACCCGCCGCGACCAGGTCGAGGCGAAGGTCGAAGAACTCGCCGACCTGCTCGGCACCGCCCGCGCCGTGCCCGCCGCGCAGCAGGCCCACGAACAGGCCGCCGAAGCCGCCCGCCGCGCCGTGGACGAGCACCAGCGCGCCCGCGAGACCGTGCTGGACCTGCGCGACCGCAGGCTCGCCGGGATGGCCGCCGAACTCGCCGCCGGACTCACCGCGGGGGAGCCGTGCCCGGTGTGCGGGTCCGCCGACCACCCCGAACCGCGCTCGGCCGTGGACGACTCGGTCGGCGCCGAGGACGAGGAACGTGCCCAGCAGGCCGAACAACGCGCCCAAGCCCGCCGCGACAGCACCGCCGCCGCGGAGACCGACGCGCGCAGGCACCTCGAACTGCTGCGGCACCGCCTTGGCGACCGCGGCACCGACGACCTCGCCGCCGAGACCACCTCCGCCACCGAACGCCGCGACGCGGTGCGCGCGCTCGCCGACCAGACCCCGGCGCGCAGCCGGGAACTCGCCGAACTGGAATCCGCCGCGCAACGGCTCACCGAGCAGCGCGGCGAGCTGGACCGGCGCATCGCCGCCGCGCGCACCGAACGCACCGGCCTGGCTGAGGCGATCGAGGCCCGTGCCGCCCGGCTGGACGCCGCTCGCGGCGAGCACCCCGACATCGACGCGCACCGCGCGCACCTGCTCGACCAGGTCGAACGGCTCGACCGCCTCGTCGCCGCCCGCACCGCCCGCGACGACGCGGACGCCCGGCTCGCCAAGCAGCGCGAAGCCCTGCGGGCCGCGGCGGTCGACGCGGGCTTCGCCGACGTCGACGAGGCGCTGCGCGCCGAACGGGACGAGAGCCGGCGCACCGAGCTCGCCGACGCCCTCACCCGCGCCGAGCAGCGACGCGCCACCGCGCAGGCCGCGCTCGGCGGCGAAGAGCTCTTCGGCATCGACGCCGACACCGAGGTCGGGCTCGACGCCGCCGCCGAAGCCGCCACCACCGCCCGCGAAGCCGCCGAACGCGCCGCTATCACCGCGCAACGCGTCGAACAGCGCGAACAGGACGTGCGGCGGCTCGCGACCCGGCTGCGCGCGGCCTGGGACGAGCTCGGCCCGGCGCTCGCCGAACACGCCGAACTCGAAGCACTCGCCGACGTCGTCAACGGGCGTGGGCAGAACGCGCGGAAGATGTCCCTGCGCTCCTACGTGCTCGCCGCCCGGCTGGAGGAGGTCGCGGTCACCGCGACCCGGCGGTTGCGGCGGATGAGCGACGGCCGCTACTCGTTCGTGCACTCCGACGCCGCGGGCGCGCGGGGCACCCGGGGCGGGCTCGGGCTCGACGTGCTCGACGACTACTCCGGGCAGACCCGCTCGGCGAAGACGCTCTCCGGTGGCGAATCGTTCATGGCCTCGCTGTCGCTGGCGCTCGGCCTCGCCGACGTGGTGGCCGCCGAGACCGGTGGGGCGCTGCTGGACACGCTGTTCATCGACGAGGGCTTCGGCACGCTCGACGCGAACACCCTCGATCTCGTGATGGACACGCTCGACGAGCTGCGCGCCGGTGGCCGGGTGATCGGGCTCGTCTCGCACGTGGACGAGATGCGCCAGCGGATCGGGGTGCGGCTGCGGATCCGGAAGTCGCGGGACCACGGCTCCACCATCGAACTCGACACCTGACCCCCGCCCGGACTCGCAGCGGGGACGGGCAGCGACCGGATGACAGCTGGGGGATTGCTCCCTAATGTCGGAGTCATGGCTCACTCCACGATCATGCGTTCCCGCGTCGGCAAGCTCGTCGGCGGCGCGGCGGGCGCGCTCCTCGCGCTCACCGTCACCGCGGGTTGCAACGACCCGGCCCCGCCATCGCAGCAGCAGCAGGAACAGCAGGACGGCGACCAGCAGGACGGCGACCGCCCGGACCAGCAGGACGACCAGCGCGACGGCGACCAGCAGGATCACCGGCACGACGACCACGAGGACGACCAGGGCGACGGCGAGCAGGACGACGACTGACGTCGTCACCCGGATCGGGGGCCCCCCCCCCCGCCCCCCCCCCCGGGGCGGGGGGGGCCGCGTTTGGCGGGGGGCGGGTTTTGCCCGGATTTACCCCCATAGGCCCACACCCCGGGGGTGACCCCCCCCCGGGCCCCCCGGGCGGGGCCCGGG
>NZ_JAIUJZ010000021.1:59992-123905 GCF_020176775.1 Saccharopolyspora sp. 6M | reverse complement strand
CCCCCCCCCCCCCCCGACCCCCCCCCCCCCCCCCCGCCCCGCCCCCCCCGCCCCCCCCCCGCCCCCCCCGGGGGGCGGGGGGGCCCCCCCGAACCCGGCGCGCACGGATCGGGTGCGGGCCACCTGCGTCGATCGCCGCCCGCACCACTTAGACTCACGGCCCGTGAGCCTCACCCTCGGAATCGTCGGGCTGCCCAACGTCGGCAAGTCCACCTTGTTCAACGCCCTCACCAGCAACGACGCGCTCGCGGCGAACTACCCGTTCGCGACGATCGAGCCGAACGTGGGTGTGGTGCCGTTGCCCGACCCCCGACTGGCCGAGCTCGCCGAGCTGTACGGCTCCGAGAAGCTGGTGCCCGCCACCGTGTCCTTCGTCGACATCGCCGGCATCGTGAAGGGCGCCTCCGAAGGCCAGGGCCTCGGCAACAAGTTCCTCGCGAACATCCGCGAAGCCGACGCCATCTGCCAGGTCATCCGCGTGTTCGACGACCCGGACGTGGTGCACGTCGACGGCAACGTCGACCCGTCCAGCGACATCGAGACGATCAACACCGAGCTGATCCTCGCCGACCTGCAGACCCTGGACAAGGCGCTGCCGCGGCTGGAGAAGGAAGCCCGCACCCACAAGGACAAGCGTCCTGCGCTGGACGCGGCCAACGAGGCGAAGCGCGTCCTCGACGAGGGCACCACCCTGTTCGCCGCGAAGCTGGCCGACGTCCCGGAACTGCGCGAGCTGAACCTGCTCACCACCAAGCCGTTCCTGTACGTGTTCAACGCCGACGAAGGCGTGCTCTCCGACGAGGCCCGCAAGCAGGAGCTGCGCGACCTGGTCGCCCCCGGCGACGCCGTGTTCCTCGACGCCAAGGTCGAGTCCGAGCTGATCGAGCTCGACGAGGAATCGGCCCGCGAACTGCTGGAATCGGTCGGCCAGCCGGAGCCGGGCCTGCACGCCCTGGCCCGCGCCGGGTTCCACACCCTCGGCCTGCAGACCTACCTGACGGCGGGCCCGAAGGAGGCGCGCGCCTGGACCATCCCGCAGGGCGCGACCGCCCCGCAGGCCGCGGGCGTGATCCACACCGACTTCGAGCGCGGCTTCATCAAGGCCGAGATCGTGTCCTTCGCCGACCTGATCGAGGCCGGTTCGATGAACACCGCGCGCTCCGGCGGCAAGGTCCGCATGGAGGGCAAGGACTACATCATGGCCGACGGAGACGTCGTCGAGTTCCGCTTCAACGTGTGATCGGAGCCGTCGCGTCCGCTCGCGGTGTTGAGTCCGGCCGTGGCCGACCTCGATCCTCGGCCACGAGCGCTCGAACCCGTGGGGACGGCGCTGGCGGCGCAGCGCGTGGACGGTGCTACTGCTGCTCGGGAGCACCGGGGCAGGTCGCGGGGATCAGTGCCTGCCGTGAACTCCTGCGCCCGCAGGCTCAGCTCCTACGATCCGGCTTCGTGCGCAGTGCCTCCAGTCCTCCTACCAGGACTGACACGGCGAGTTCGGTCGTGGCGTCCCGGTCGTCGCGCCAGTGTTCGACGGACGCCGCGTAGCCCGGAAGCGCGTCGCGGATGGTGTCCGACATCGTCGGCGCGGGGAGTCCCTGGGCGAGGCCGAAGGCCTGGAACTCGATCATCGCGATGATCGGGCGCAGCTGGTCCGAGGGGAAGTCTCCGCGCACGAGAGCGGTGAACACGGGCTCGTAGGCGGCGATGGAGCGCTCATCGGCGAACGTGGTGTCGAAGATCAGCGGCAGGATCCGCCGGTGCCTGGTGTAGAGACCCGCGAGGCCGCGCAGCAGCGCGCCGACGGCTTCGCGCCAGTCGTGCGCGTCGGGGGTCTCCATCTGTTCGAGCATCCGTCGGCGGGCGAGGTCGATGACGTCGCCCCGCCCGCCGACGTGGCTGTAGAGCGAGGACGGGGCGACGCCCAAGTGCTTGGCCAGCTGGACCATCTGGATGTCCCCGGTGGTGTCGACGAGCGCGAGCGCTCCGTCGGCGATGATCTCTGCCGACAGCAGCGGCACCTTCGGTCTGGCCATCCTCGTTCGTTCCTTCGTCGGTCGGGTCGCGCGTCAGCGTAGGCCGAAGCCGCGCCGCTGGAGCGTCGGGCGCAGGTTCTCCCGCCCGTCCATGTAGTCGAAACCGGTGCCGGTCACGACGGCCTCGGCCCAGGTCTTGTCCCGCAGGCCGTTCTCCGTCCGGAACACCGTGGTGGCGGCCTCATAATCGCGCACCCATTCCGCGTGGTCGGCGTGGTCGTACTTCTCGTGGTGGAGGACGACGTTCTGCGCTGGGCGCGGACGCACGGCGCTGGGCCGGGTCTCGTCCGGAATGCCGATGGCGGTGCCGAAGACGACGTAGGCGTACGGCGGGAGGTCGACGAGTTCGGCGAGCTCCTCGGCGTGGTTGCGCAGCGAGCCGAGGTAGACCCCGCCCAGGCCCAGGGACTCCGTGGCGACCATCCCGTTCTGGGCGGCCAGCGCCGCGTCGACGGAGGCCATCAGGAAGGCGTCCAGGTAGTCGGTGACGACCGGGTCGCCGCCGTGGGCGGAGCTGATCGCGTGGCTGCGCGACATGTCGGCCACCCAGAGGAGGACGGTCGGGGCATCGGCGACGAAGTCGTAGCCGCCGCCGTCCGTGCGGGCGCTGCGGGTGAGCCTCGCCAGCTCGCGCTTGGTCTCCGGCTCCGAGATCGCGACGACGCTCCACTGGTGCAGGTTCGAGGAGGTGGACGCCGACTGGGCGGCGGCGACGATCGTCTCGAGCGCCCCCTCGGGGACCGGCTCATCGGTGAAGGCCCGCACGGAGCGGTGGGCTAGGAGGGCCTCGACCTGCTGGTTCCACAAGATCGTGGCGGGAGCGGGCTGATCCCCGTAGCGGGCGCGCAGGAGTGCATCGTGCTTCGGCATGCTCACGGTCCTTCTTTCCGAATCGGATTCGGTTATTCCAACTCGCCGCGCACCGGCGGCATTCCCGGCTCCGCGGACCGGGGCGCATGACCTCGCGCACACGACGGGCGGGTGCTGGTCCGGCGCGAGCCGGGCGAACGTGGGCGACAACACGCTCGCCGCACGGCTAAGGTCCACGGACGTCGCGGGGCCGGATCGACTTGCCCGCTCCGCTGCGAACCGAACGACGAGACCGCATCGGATGCGAACGGCTGGGGAGGACATCGCTGACGTGCGCGTCTTCCTGGCATCGCACCGAGTCCGCTGGATCAAGCAGGTCGCCGGCGGCCACGCGCTCCCGGGCACGTGGTCCTCCGGACCGGAATTCGGGCGAACTCCGCTGGATCGCGCAGGTCGTCGTGGCTGAGCCGAGGATCCGCGACTCGACGGGGCCCGAGGAGCACCCGGAACTCGTGCGGATCTGGCGCAGCGCCGTCGATGCCACCCACGCGTTCCTCGATCCGCGGCACCGTGCGGAGATCGAGGAACGCCTGCCCGTCGGGCACTTCCCGCAGGTGCGGCTCAGCGTCGCCGAACTCGGCGGTGCGCCGGTCGGTTTCGCGGGCACGTCCGGGACGAGCCTGGAGATGCTGTTCGTCGACGCGGCGCACCGCGGGCGAGGAGTGGGCCGAGCCCTCCTCGCGCACGCGGTGGCCGAGCTCGGGGTGACGTCCGTGGACGTCAACGAGCAGAACGAGCAGGCCGTCGGGTTCTACCTCCGGCACGGGTTCACCGTCACCGGCCGCAGCGAGCTCGACGATGCGGGGCGTCCGTACCCGCTGCTGCGGATGTCCCGCGACGGGCGGGCGCGGTGACCGGCCGCTCGTCGCCCCGGGTTCAGGCTCGGGTGCTGCGCAGCGCCTTGGTGCAGGTGATCGGTTCGCCTGACTCGCCGGTGCGCCGGCCCGAGGTGAACTCCGCGTACTCCGGGCCGTCCACGGCGTACAGGGCCAGGCGGCCGCGGGCGTCTGCGTGGATGCCCCAGCCGTAGCGCTTGCCCAGCGGCGAGGAGCGCAGGCAGGCCCTGCTCCGCGCGAAGAACTCCCGGCGGGCGTCCGCCCGCTCCTCGTCCGGGATGGCGGCGCGGTCCGCGAAGACGGTGAAGATGACGTCACCGGACGTGAACTCGTACGGGTGCTCGGCGATCAGCCGGTAGGTGCGCGCTGCCACCGACGGCGCCTCTGCGTTCAGCGGGGGCACCGTCGCGGTGGTGACCGGGCAGTCCTCGGCCACCTCGATAAACGTGTTCGTGCGATCGACCCGTTCCACGCCCGGAACGGTACGCCGGGGGACCGACGGCGGATGGGGAAGCGGCCGTTCCTCGATTCCGGTGCTCCTTGCCTCGGACCGCGATCGGCTGACCCCCGATCGATGACGAACACCCGGCGAACGCGATTCCCCGACCCGCCGCCGCACCCCGCTCGGGCACGTCCGAGTGAAAGGCGTGCGGGGTCGGTAGCGCAGCGCGGCCCGCCGCGAACTGCGGGCGGCGCACCCCGGCACAGCTGAGTCGCACGCCATGACCAGGCGATTTACGTTGTGCGCATGCAGCACATCACCTTGATCTGCGGAGACTGCAACGGCAAGGGGTGCAGCAACTGCGGCGGCACCGGCACGATCACCATCGTCGAGGACTAGGACCGCGCCGAGCGGCCGCGAAACCCGCCCCGAGCAGGCCGTGCGCGGCGGGCAACGCTGCTAGCGTGCCGAAATGGCCGCCAACGGGACCGTCCTGGTCATCGGAGCCGGGGTGAGCGGGCTCAGCACCGCCGTGATCCTCGCCGAATCCGGCGTGCCGGTGCGCGTGCGCACCGACGAGCCACCCGCCGACACCACCTCCGCCGTCGCCGGCGCGATCTGGGGGCCGGCGCTGCTGCAACCCGCCGACCGGGTGCGCCGGTGGGTCGCCGACACCTACCGCGCGCTGGTCGAACTGGCCGCCGACGACACCAGCGGAGTGCACCTCGCCACCGGGCGGATGGCCGCCCGCGTCGACCTCGGCGACCAGCTGCCGCCCGAAGCGCTGCTGCTGCCCGACCTGCGCCGCTGCACCCCGGACGAGCTGCCCGCCGGGTTCCGCAGCGGCTACCGGGCGACGCTCCCGCTGATCGACATGCCGCGCTACCTCGAACACCTCACCGGGAGACTGCTCGCCGCCGGCGGCGAACTGCTGATCAGCCCGGTGTCCTCGCTGGCCGACGCCGCGGCCGAAGCGGACCGCATCGTCAACTGCACCGGGGTCGGCGCGCACGAGCTCGTCGGCGACCCCGGCGTGCGGCCCGTGCGGGGGCAGCACGTCCTCGTCCGCAACCCCGGCATCAGCGAGTACTTCGTCGAAGTCGGCGCCGGACCCGAGTTCACCTCGTACGTCCCGCACGGCGACCAAGTCGTGCTCGGCGGCGTCGCGGGCGAGCACGACTGGTCCCGCGCACACGACCGCGACGACAGCGCCGCCGTGCTGCGCCGCTGCGCGCAGGTCGAACCGCTGCTCGCCGGCGCCGAAGTCCTCGGCGAGACCGTCGGACTGCGCCCCGGGCGCGACGCCGTGCGGCTCGAAACCGAACGGTTCGGCGGCGCCACCGTCGTGCACGACTACGGGCACTCCGGCTGCGGGGTGTCGCTGTCCTGGGGCTGCGCCGCCGAAGCCGCCGGGCTCGTCCTCGGCCGACCGGTGCGCTGACCGGCTCACGTCAACGCGTCGACCACCCCGTCGATCTCCTCCGCCAGCGTGAAGTCCTTCGCGGTGAGGCCACCCGCCGAATGCGTCGAGAGGGCGAACACGACGGTGCGCCAGCGGATGTCCAGATCCGGGTGGTGGTTCTCGCTCTCCGCGATCTCCGCGACCCGGTTCACCGCCTGGATGGCCTGCGGGAAGCTCGCGAACTCCACGCTCCGCACGATCGTGGTGCCGTCCTGGGCCCACTCCGGTAGCCGGGACAGCGATTCGGCGACCTGGGTGTCGTTCAGCAGTTCGGTCATGCCCACATGGTGGTCGTCGGACGGCCGGAACGCGACCGTCGACCCCCGGCTCGGTGGCGGCACGTAGACTGCCGGTCGCCACGGGAGTCCAGCGCGCTGGGCTGAGAGGAGGGGCGCATCCCCTCGACCGTCCGCACCTGAACCGGATCATGCCGGCGCAGGGAGGTGTCGCGATCAGCTCGAGTTCGCACGCGTGGCCGAGACCGGTGTGCTACTCGGGAGGACCGTTGAACCCCTTACTGCGCTGGGCCGCGGCACTCGCCGCCGCCGCGCTCACCACCGGATGTTCGCTCATCGGGAGCTCCGGCGATGACACCGCGGCGCGCACCGTCACCCTCGTCGCGCACGACTCGTTCGTCGCCGACCCGGCGCTGCTCGCCGACTTCGAGAAGCGCAGCGGCATCCACCTGGAGATCCGCAACAGCGGTGACGCCGGAGAGCTGACCAACAAGTTGGCGCTGTCCAAGGCGGCACCGCTCGGCGACGTCGCCTACGGCGTGGACTCCACCTTCGCCTCCCGCGCGCTGCGCGCCGACGTGTTCGCCCCGTACCGGCCCGCCGCCGCCGACCGCGGACCGCAGCGCTACGCCCAGGACCAGCAGAACCGGCTCACCGCCGTCGACGTCGCCGACGTGTGCCTCAACATCGACACCGCCTGGTTCGCCGCGCACCGGCTGCCGGAGCCGACGACGCTGCGCGACCTCACCGATCCCCGCTACCGGGACCTGACCTCGATGCCGGACCCGACGACGTCCTCCCCTGGATTGGCGTTCCTGCTCGGCACCATCGACGCCTTCGGCGAGCCCGGTTGGCAGGACTACTGGCGCGCCCTCGACGCCAACGGCGTGCGGCTGTCCTCCGGCTGGGAAGAGGCCTACAACCAGGACTTCTCCGGTTCCACCGGCCAGGGGCCGCGACCGATCGTGCTGTCCTACGCGTCCTCGCCCGCCGCCGAGGTCGACGAGAACGGTGCGCCGCGCACCAAGGCCCTGCTCGACACCTGCTACCGGCAGGTCGAGTACGCGGGCGTGCTCACCGGCGCGAAGGACCCGCAGGCGGCGCGGGAAGTGGTGGACTTCCTGCTCTCGCCCGAGTTCCAAGGTCAGGTCGCCGACCAGATGTACGTGTACCCCGCGGTCGACGGGGTGCCGCTGCCCGAAGGCTGGGCGGCCAGCGCGCCGCTGCCGTCGCGGCCCGCGGAACTGCCCGCCGACGAGGTGGAGAACAACCGGGACCGGTGGGTCGAGCAGTGGCGGACGCTGGTCCGGGGATGACCGGCGAACTCCGCCGCCGGGTTCCGGTGGCGCTGGCCGCGGCGGTCGTCCTCGGCTTCCTCGGGGTCTTCTTCGCCTGGCCCGTCGCGGCGATCATCGGGCTGGGCGTGCGCGGCGACGTCGGAGCGGTGCTCGCCGAGCCGGCCACTTGGCGGCTCGTCGGCTTCACCCTCGGGCAGGCCGCCGCGTCCACCGCGGTCGCGCTGCTCTGCGGGCTGCCGCTCGCCTACGTGCTCGCCAGGCTCGTCCTGCCCGGCACAGGGCTGCTGCGGGTCGCGGTGACCGTGCCGTTCGTGCTGCCGACGATCGTCGTGGGCATGGCCTTCCGCGCGTTGTTCGGCGCCGACGGGGGAGTGCTGCCGATCGTGCTGGCCAACGCGTTCTTCAACGTCGCCGTCGTCGCGCGCACCGTCAGCGGGTTGTGGGGGCACCTGGACCGGCGGATGGAGGACGCCGCCCGATCGCTGGGAGCCGGGCGGCTGCGCACCTTCACCTCGGTGACGCTGCCCGCGCTGCTGCCCGCGCTCGGATCGGCGGCGGCCGTCGTGTTCCTGTTCAGCGCCACCAGCTTCGGGGTGGTGCTGGTGCTCGGCGGCGGTCGGCTGCGCACCCTGGAGACGGAGATCTACCTGCGCACCGTGCAGCTGCTGGACCTGCCCGGCGCCGCGGCGCTGTCCCTGCTGCAGCTGGTCGCCGTCGTCGCCGCCCTGCTCGTGGCCACCATCGCGCGCCGCCGTCGGGAGACCGCGCTGCGGCTGCGCGCGCCCGCGACCACCGCCCGGCCGCCGCAAGGCGCCGAGTGGTGGATCGTCGGGCTCGCCGGTGCGGTGCTGTGCGGGCTGCTCGCGCCGATCGTCTCCCTGCTGGCGCGGTCGGTGTCCACCAGGGACGGGTGGGGGCTCGCGGGCTACCGCGCGCTGCTGGGCACCGGGCAGCCCGGGACCCTGGAGGTCACCGGGCTCGAAGCCGCGCTGAACTCGGTGCGCACCGCGGTCGACGCCACCTGGATGGCGCTGCTGCTCGGGCTGCTCGCCTCGTTCGTGCTCGTCGCCGTGCGCCGCAGGTTCGTCGCGGAGAGCCTCGACCTCGCGCTGATGCTGCCGCTGGGGGTGTCCGCGGTGACGGTCGGCTTCGGCTACCTGATCACGCTCGGCTCGCTGCCCGGCGAGCTGCGCACCTCGCCGCTGCTCGTGCCGTTCGCGCAGGCCCTGGTGGTGACACCGCTGGTGATCCGCACCGTGCTGCCGGTGCTGCGGGCCATCGACGACCGGCTGCGGCAGGCCGCGGCGACGCTCGGCGCCGGGCCGTGGCGGGTGCGGCGCGAGATCGACTTCCCGCTCGCGGTGCGTTCCGTGCTGGCCGCCGCCGGGTTCGGGTTCGTCGTGGCGCTCGGGGAGTTCGGCGCCACCAGCTTCCTCGCCAGGCCCGATGCGCCGACGCTGCCGGTGGCCATTGCGCGGCTGCTCGGCAGGCCGGGCGAACTCAACTCGCAACTCGCCTACGCCGCCTGCGCGCTGCTGATGGTCGTCACCGTGCTCGGCGTGGTGCTCATCGAGCGGCTGCGGGTGGGCACCGACGCCGTGGAGGACTTCTGATGGGGCTGGAAGTGCAAGGGCTCACCGTCCGCTTCGGCGGCACCACGGTGGTGCGCGACGTGCGGCTCTCCGTGCTGGACGGCGAAGTGCTGGCGCTGCTCGGACCGTCCGGCTGCGGGAAGTCGACCCTGCTGCGAGCGGTCGCCGGGCTCGAACGGCCCACCGCGGGCGAGGTGCGGTGGAACGGGCGGGACCTCGCCTCGGTGCCGGTGCACCACCGCCGGTTCGGGCTGGTCTTCCAGGACGGGCAGCTGTTCCCGCACCGGAACGTGGCGGGCAACGTGGCGTTCGGGCCGCGGATGCGCGGCGTCGGCGGTGCGGAGCGAACGGCGCGCGTCGCCGAGCTGCTGGAGCTGGTCGGGCTGGCCGGCTACGAGGACCGCCGGGTCACCGACCTGTCCGGAGGCGAGGCGCAGCGGGTCGCGCTGGCCCGCGCGCTCGCCGCCGATCCGGAGCTCCTGCTGCTGGACGAACCGCTCTCCGCGCTGGACCGGATGCTGCGGGAACGGCTCGCGGTGGACCTGGCGGCGCTGCTCGGCCGCGGCGACTCGACCGCACTCGTCGTCACGCACGACCACGACGAGGCGTTCACCCTCGCCGACCGGGTCGCCGTGATGTCCCGCGGCACGATCTTGCAAGCCGACACTCCCGACCTGTTGTGGCGGCACCCGGCGGACGAGGAGGTGGCCGCGTTCCTCGGCTGCACCACGTTCCTGCCCGCGGAGGTCCGCGACGGCGTGGCGACGTGCGCGCTGGGCACCGTCGACGTGACCGCGAAGGACGGTCCGGCGCGGCTCGGGCTGCGCGCCGCCGGAGTTCGCGCCCGGGGCACCCGGCCCGGAAATCCCGGTGCGACGGGCCCGCTGGGGGAGGTGCGGGAACGGGTGCACCGGCACGACCACGTCCGGCTCGCGGTCGCCGTACCGGAACTCGGTCAGGTGGAGGCCGTCGCGCACATCGCCGACGCCCCCGCGGTCGGCGACGAGGTCGGACTGCGCCTCGACCCCGACGGCGTCGCGCTCGTCGGTGGCGACTGACCGAGCCGGGTCGCCCCGGCCTCGCGCGCCCGATGGGGTACGCGCACCGGCGCGGTGGTCCCCGGTCGTGGACCCACCGTGCCGGCCCCGCCCGGGTCAGACGTCCCGGGTGACCATGCGCAGCACCGTCGCCGAGAGGCCGATGGCCAGGTAGCACCCTGCGCGCAGCAGTCCCGTGGACAACGTGTCCGTGAAGATCGGATCCCGCAGCACGTCGATCACGGCCGACCAGTCGGTGGTGATCAGCAGCGGACGCATCCACTCCAGCGAAGGCACGGTCCCCAGCACGCCGAACACGATCAGCCCCGCCATCGTCCCGGTCATCACCACCAGCGGGTGCTCGGTCAACGAGGACAGCGCCAATGCCACCGCCCCGACCGCAGCCATCTGCGCCGCGCACCACAGCACCGCCAGCAGGATGCGCACCAGCGCCGCCCCGATCGACAGCGTGGTGCCGGACAACGTCACCAGGCCGTCACCGCCGACGATGATCAAACCGGTGAGCAGGCCGCTGACCGCCAGCACGAGCACCGACAGCAGCACCATCAGCAGCACGCCCGCCGCTTTCACCCCCACCAAGCGGACCCGGCCGATCGGCGCGATCAGCAGCCCTCGCAGCGTGCCGTGCGAAGCCTCGCCCGCGATCGCGTCCGCCGCGACCATCGCCACCACCAGCGGCAGCAGCATCGTCTGCGCCAGCACGATGCTCGCCACCGGCAGCACCAGCCCGTTGCCCGCGACCGCGCTCAACACCGACGGCCCGCCACCACCACCGGGCCCGCCGGTCAACGCGATGCCCACGCCGATCAGCACTGGCAGCCCCGCCAGCATCAGCAGTGCGAGCAGGTTCCGCGGTCGCCGCAGCACCCAGCGGAACTCCGCGAACAGCACCCGCCCCAGCGGTGCTGAGCGGCGCGCCTTCGGCGCCTCGGCCACCTCGGCCGGTGCGGTGGCGGTCATGATTCCTCCTCGGTGAGCCGGGCGAACAGGTCTTCCAGGCCCGCACGTCCGCGTCGTGCCTCGTGCACCCCGACTTCGGCGCGGACCAGCGTCGCCACCACTTCTGGAGCGTCCACTTCGGACAGCTCCACGCGCAGCGCGCCCTGCTCCGCCCGGGCGGAGATCCCGCTGTCCCGCAGCGCGTCCAGCCCGGCATCGAGGTCCGGGGTGGAGATCATCAGGTGCGGTCCGCCCGATTCCAGCAGGCTCGCCAGCTCGCCTTGCGCGACCAGCGTGCCCCGGTGCAGCACCGCCACGTGAGTGCAGGTCGCCTCCACCTCGGACAGCAGGTGCGAGGACACCAGCACGGTCGTGCCGACGGCGTGCAGCTCGGCGATGATCTGGCGGATCTCCCTGGTGCCCGCCGGGTCCAGCCCGTTGGTGGGCTCGTCGAGCACCACCAGTTCCCGCGGCACCAGCAGGGCCGCGGCCAACCCCAGCCGTTGCTTCATGCCCAGCGAGTAGCCGCGGAACCGGCGGCCCGCGGCGGCCGTCAGCCCGACGCGGTGCAGCGCTCCGTCCACCGCCGCCCGGATGTCGGCACCCGCCAGGTCGGGCTCCATCGCGGCGCACCGCAGCAGGTTCTCCCGGCCGGACAGGAACGGGTGGAAGCCCGGTCCCTCGACGAGCGCCCCGACGCGGGGCAGCACCCGGTCAGCTTCGTCCGGCAGCGCGCGACCCAGCAGTTCGACCGAGCCCGCCGTGGGCCTGATCAAGCCCAGCAGCATCCGGATCGTGGTGGTCTTGCCGGATCCGTTCGGCCCCAGCACCCCGACCACCGCGCCGCGGGGAACGGCGAGGTCGATGCCCGCGACGGCCACGGTGTCGCCGTAGGTCTTGCGCAGGCCGGAGGTCCGCGCGGCGTACACCTCGACCGCGGGGGGGGCGGACGTGGCCGCCCCCGCCTGCTCGGCCTGTTCGGCCACTCCGGTCATCACGGAGTCCCGACCGCGGTGGTGAGCACCTGCTCGGGAACCGCACCGGCCGCGACGCGGCCGTCGGAGGTGACCAGGGCGGACCCGACCTTCGTGCTGATCAGCCAGCCGTCGCCCCACGGTCCGCTGACCGGCTTGCCCAGCTGCTGCGCCAGCGCCTGCGGGTTCGCCCGCTCACCACCGCGCTGCCCGTCCTCGCCGCGCGGCGACTCGGCCCGCTCCGGCTGCTGCGGCAGGTGCGCGACGAGCACCGTGTCCCAGCCGTCGCCGACGACGGTCGGGTGCTGCCCGGCGTGCTCCGGACGGCCCTCCGGCCGGGCTTCCCGGCGGTGCCGATCCCCGGCCGGGGCCTCTTCGACCTTCGTGCCGGCCGGTGGGGTGAAGCGGAACATCGCCGGGTCCGGCTGGGACAGGTCCAGTTCGGAGAACCCGGCGCGCAGCGCCGGTTCGTCCGAGCCGTTGGTCAGCACGGTGACCTCCAGCGGCGAGCGGGTCTCCGCGTCCACCGCCAGCCGGACCTCCCGCAGCACGGTGCGCTCGGTCGGCTTCGGTGTCAGCACGAGCTCGTAGGCGTCCCGGCCCGCGACGGTCGCGGTGCCGTCCACGGCGACGTCGCTGGTCTGCCGCAGCTGTTCGACGATGCTCCGGGAGAGCGCCGCCGGGTCCTGGTCCGCCGCACCGCGGCCGTGGCCGAGCGGGCCGCGAGCATCCTCGTCCCCCGCGTTCGCGGGCTTGGTGGCCCGGGTCGCGGTGCGGGATTCCGAGTCCCACTTCCACAGCGCGGTCCCGTCGTCGACGACGGTCACCTCGCCGGAGGACGAGGGCAGCGCGGCGCGCTTGTGCCCCTGCCCGTCGTTCCACACCCGGAGCGTGCTGGTCCCGTCGCCCAACATCGAGCCGGCGCCGCCGTCGACGCCGGGCAGCGCCGGGAGGCCGAGCGCGTTGTCCACCCGCACCGTTCCGGTCAGCGCCGGGGTAGTCGAGGTCAGCACCGATTCCACCAGCGCTTCGGGCGCGACCGGCGGCAGCTGCGGGTCCTCGTCCGCGCCGGCAGGCAGGCTCAGCGCGGTGAGGCCGAGCAACCCGGCCAGCCCGCCCGCCGACGCGGCGACTACGACGTTCCTGCGTTTCATGCGGTCCTCCTGGTGATCCGATCCGCTGCCCCGAGCGTGATCCCGCGCAGCTGAGATGGTCCTGAGAGCGGTCCGATCGAGCTGAGAAGGATCTCAGGGGTGGCTGCGCGCGGTGGTGCGGCGACGGCATGCTGAGCAGATGCAGCCGCGGGTGTTGGTGGTCGACGACGAACCGGGAGTCCGGACCGCGCTGCGGCGCGGCCTGACCGCCGAGGGCATGGAGGTCGCGGTCGCGGTCGAGGGAGTGGAGGCGTTGCGGCTCGCCGCCACCGGGTCCTTCGACGTCGTGGTGCTGGACGTGATGCTCCCCGGCCTGTCCGGGTACCGCGTGCTGGAGCGCCTGCGCGGCCAGGGGATCACGACCCCGGTCCTGCTGCTGTCCGCGAAGGACGGCGAGGTCGATCAAGCCGACGGGCTGGACCTCGGTGCCGACGGCTACTTGGTCAAGCCGTTCTCCTTCCTGGTGCTGACCGCGCAGGTCCGGGCCCTGGCACGTCGCGGCGAGAGCTCCGCGCGGCACGCCAGGTTGCGCGTGGGCGAGCTGGAGATCGACCGCGATGCCCGTGAGGTGAGCTGGGCCGGATCACCGGTGGCGCTCTCCCCGCGCGAGTACGGGTTGCTGGTCGCGCTGGCGAGCCGTCCGGGCACCGTGGTGCCCAAGGAGGACCTGCTGCGCCAGGTGTGGGGCGCGGACCAGTTCGTCACCCGCAACGTGGTCGAGGTCTACGTCGGTTACCTGCGGCGCAAGCTCACCGCGGCGGGCGCCGGGCACCTGGTGCGCACGGTCCGCGGCCACGGTTACCAGGTCAGCGTCGAACCGGACCAGGACGAGGTCGCCGCCGCCGAACCGACGAAGCCACGCGGTGGGGACGGCTCCCGGTGAACTGGTCGACCCTGCGGCGGCTGCGGACGTGGTGGTCGCGCCGCACCCTCCGGTTCCGGACCAGCGCGGTCGCGACGGCGGTGGCCCTCGTCGGGTTCGGCGTGCTCGCGCACTTCGGCGTCGGCTTGATGAGCTGGCTGCTCGTCGAATCCGTGGACGCGGAGTTGAACGGCAAGGTCGAGGTCGCGGCGCGGCAGGTCGCCACCGGGACACCGCCGCGCGAGGTGGCGGGCGGTGAGGTCCGGGTGCTGGACACCTCGGGCGTCCCGGTCGATTCCCTGCCGGACCCGCGGCTGGGGCGGTCGAACATCAGCGAGCTCAAGAGCGGCGAGGGCGTCGTCGAGTGGTCCGCGGACGGCCCGGCCCGTGGCCTCTACCGCTGGGTCGGGACCGTGGTGCCCGACCCAGCGGGCGATCCGCGGCTGGTGCTGGGCGGCGCGCACCTGATCGGCCATTCCGACACGGTGCGCTCGGCGGGCCGCGCCCTGGCGCTCGGCTCGATCATCGCCGCGGGTGCTGTCGGCGTCGCGACCTGGTTGGTGGTGCGCCGGTCGCTGCGCCCGGTGGAGCGGATGCGGGTGGCCGCGGTGCGGTTGCCGGAGGGGCGTCGACTGCCGGTGCCGGCGGCCGACGACGAGCTGCGCGCGCTCGCGGAAGCGCTCAACGAGATGCTGGCCCGCCGCGACGGCGACACGGAGTGGCTGCGCCGGTTCACCGGCGATGCCGCGCACGAGCTGCGCAACCCGGTCGCCTCGATCCGGGCGCAGGCCGAGGTCGCCGTGGTGCACCCCGACCCGGAGCTCGCGCAGGAGACCCTCCAGGACATCGCCGCCGAGGCGCAGCGGATGTCGGAGCTGGTGGACGGACTGCTCGCGCTGGCCAGGGCCGAGTCCGGTTCCCAGCCGCCGCAGCAGCCGATCGAGCTCGGCAGCGCCGTGCGCGCGGCCGCCGACCGGGCCAACCTGCGGGGCGGCCGACCCCGGGTCCAGGTCACCGCGCCCACCGGGAGCGTCGTGATCCTCGCCGGTGCCGCCGAGGTGGCCACCGTGCTGGACAACGTGATCGGGAACGCGCTGCGGCACGCGCGGGCGCTGGTCCGGGTGTCGTTGCTCCCGGCGGCCGAGAGCGTCCGGCTGGTCGTGGACGACGACGGGCCGGGGATCCCCGCCGAGCACCGGACGCGGGTGTTCGACCGGTTCCACCGGGTGCAGCCGGACCGGGCCCGCCGCACCGGCGGCGCCGGGCTGGGACTGGCTCTGGTGGCCGAAGCCGTGCGCGGCCGGGGCGGTTCGGTGCACGCGGCGGAGTCGCCCGAAGGCGGTGCCCGCATCGAGATCCGCTGGCCGCTGCCCGGCCCGCTGCGCCCCGCGCCCCGCGGGGGTTGAGACCGTCGCGAGCGCGCCGCGCAGCCGACGGGCGACCGCGCGCAGCCGGTGGAACGCGCCCGGGGCTCGGGCGCGGGACGCCTCCCGGAACGGGAACCACCCCGGGGACCGGTCCGCGCGGCGTGCGGCAGGATGTCCCCACGTGTCGGTGTTGCGAAGCACAGGTCTGGTGGCGGCCCCGCTGCGAACGGTCGGGGCGGCGTTGCGCCACACCCGCACCGCGGAGGAGGGCCTGCGGCAGCTGGGCATCCAGGGCCGGGCGCTGACGCCCGCCGCCGAACTCCTCGTCCCGGGGGACGACCTCGCCTTCCGGTGGACGAAGTTCCCGGCGGCACGGCTGCGCACCCGCATCGTGCGGGCCGACGCGGATCGGTTGGAATCGGTGCTCATCGCTGGTCCTCTCCAGGAGTTGCGGCACGAAACGGTGCTGGCCGAAGCCGGTGGCCACACGCTGCTGACCGACTCGCTGCGCTGGACGACGCCGTTCGGCGCGCTCGGGCGGCTGGTCGACGTGGCGCTGGCCCGTCGCGTGGTGCTGGCGGTGCTGGCGCGCCGGATGCGCGCGGTCGGTGCGCTCGCCGAGTCCTGGGCGGCGCGGCCGGTCGGGGTGGGGACGGCGATCACGCGGCGGGGGCGGCTGCTCGTGCAGCAGCGCCGGTTCCCCGCGCGGGACGCCGGTCGGTGGGAACTGCCCGGTGGCCGGGTGGAGCCGGGGGAGAGCGAGCAGGACGCGGTCGTCCGGGAGTGCAAGGAGGAGCTGGACGTGGAGGTGGTGCCGACCGGACGCGTCGGCACCGACGTGCCGCTGCGCGGCGGGATGCTGCTGCGGGTGCACACCGCGGAACTGGCCGACCCCGGCGTCGAGCCGCGGGCGGTGGAGCACCGGGCGGTGCGCTGGGCGACCCGGTCCGAACTGGGCGGGCTGGACTGGCTCGAAGCCGACCAGGTGCTGGCGCACTCGCTGCGCGAGCTGCCGCTGTGAGGTCTCGGCCGCCGCGTCGGAAGCCGTTCCGGCCGTGGTGTGCGTTCGCTGCGTTCATGCAGCAAGATTGCCGCGTTCGACCACCTGTTCGCCACGTTTCCAGCCCGAATTACTCGAACTGGTGAACGAACGCCCGGGCGGAGGCGATTCGGCGGTGCGGGTCGAGAACCCAGGTCAGGGGCCCGTGGGGCGCGCGGCGCCCGATCCCGGGCCCCCGGCCTCGGCTCGTTCGATCAGGGGACGTTCAACGCAACCCGGCGACCCGCATCGCGGCATCCAGCCGCGGCCGGGCGCGCTCGGCCGCGCGGGCGGCGCCCTTCTCCCGCACCCGGTCCAGCTCGGCGGGGTCGTCCAGCAGCTCGCGGGCGCCGTCCCGGACCGGCCGCAGCAGTTCGACCACCGCCTCCGCCACGGTGTCCTTGAGCTGGGCGTACGTGCTCGCGGCCGAGGTCGCCGCGTACGGGCTGCCACCGGTGCAGGCGGCGAGGATCTCCAGCAGGTTCGCCACCGCGGGCTGCTCGTCCGGGTCGTAGCGGACCGAGGCCCGGTCGTCGGTGACGGCGCGGCGGAACTTGCGGCGCACCACGTCCGGTTCGTCCAGCACGAACACGACGCCCGCCTGCTGCTGCGCGGACTTCGCCATCTTGCGGGCCGGATCGGACAGGTCCCGGACCGAGGCGGCCGTCTTCGGCACCACGGCGCGCGGGACGACGAACACCTCCCCGCGGCCGCCGTTGAACCGCCTGGCCAGCGTGCGCGCCAGTTCGACGTGCTGGTTCTGGTCCACTCCGACCGGGACCTCGGTGGCGCCCTGCAGCAGGATGTCCGCCGCCATCAGCACCGGGTAGGTGAGCAGGCCGAGGCGCGCGCTGTCCTGCCCGGCGCCCTTCTCCTTGAACTGGATCATCCGGGCGGCCTCGCCGAAGCCGCAGGTGCACTCCAGGACCCAGTTCAGCGCGCCGAGCTCGCCCGCCAGGTCGGACTGCACGAACACCGAGTCGGCGGTGATGCCGCTCGCCAGCAGCACGGCCAGGTTCTCCCTGGTGAGGGCGCGCAGCCGCTCGGGCCGGTACGGCAGCGTCATCGCGTGCAGGTCGGAGATGAAGTACAGGTCCTCCGGGCCGCCCCCGGTCGCCCAGCGGCGCAGCGCGCCGAGGTGGTTGCCCAGGTGGACGTGGCCGGACGGGGTGATGCCGGACAAGCGGGTCACGATCTCTCCTCGGATCGACGGCCGCTCACCAGCCTGCACCGCGCATCGCCCGGTCGCCTGGTGGCGACCGATGTGCGTGCGGTTCAGCGCACGACGAGCCGGGGGGGGGGGGGGGGGGGGGGGGGCGGGGGGGGGGGGGGGGGGGCGGGGGGGGGCCGTCCGATGGTCGGGGGCACCCCCCCCCCCCGCGCGGCGCCGGCCGGCCCCCCCCCCACCACATGCTCAGACGCGGATGCGACATTTCGTGCACGGCACGCACATTATCAGAAGGGTATGGGCACTCGTGCCGGAGGAGGACTATCGTGGATTCATGTTCGTCGTATTGCTGAACTACACGGCTCCGCAATCGGACATCGACGGCGCATTGGTGGATCACTATGAGTGGGTGAGCAGACATTACGAGGCCGGTGACTTCATCACGACCGGCCACCGCGCTCCGGAACCGGGCCGCCCGCTGACCGGGGGCGTGCTCATCGCCAGATCCATGTCCCGCGGCAGGCTGGAGGCCATCCTCGCCACCGATCCCTTCGAGCTGCGAAAACTCGCCCGGCACGAAGTGATCGAATTCCAGGCGCTGCGCACCGTGCCGGAAATGGCGAAGTACGCCGACCAGCTCGTCCCGACCAGCGAATAAAGCGTTCGCGCTGATCCGCGCCTGGGCTGCCGCGCCGAGGAGCGGATCAATGCGATCCCTTTTCCTTCGACTCCTTCTTCGCCTTCTTCTGCGCTTTCTTGACTTCGCGTGCTTTCGCGTCCTTCAACGCTTCCCGCAGCACCACGATCGGGCATTGCTTGCACGGCGGTTTCGAAAGGCAGCACTTCCGCTTGACCTTGATCGTTTTCTTGCCCACGACTGGCTTCCCGCTGCCGGAGGGGTCCGCTCGGGGACCGGACACCGCCACCCTAGGTCGGTCCCGCTGGTTCCGGCGAACCAGCGGCCGCGGGTGTTGCGCTCAACACCTGTCCGCGGCCCCGTTCGGGAAGTGCTCTACGCTGGACTAGGCCGCGTGTCGACAACGCACCGAGCCTCAGCAAGTGTCGGGCCTTCGACAATGACGGCCCCGCCGTCCGCGATCGGCCGCCTTCTCACGATGGGTGAGCCTGCCGGAGCACGGGGTTCTCGGAACGCGGGTCCGCGCCGGGGGCCGCAACTTCCCGCAGCGGCGGCAGCGGGACGGCGGCCGGCCGAGGTCGACTAGCGCCCGCCGCCAGACCTGATCTTCGTCTTCCAACTCATGGAGTGCTCGCGTGCCCGCCACCAGCGTCGCCGAACCGAACCAGCGGATCCGCAATGATCTGCGCAACGTCGCGATCGTCGCGCACGTCGACCACGGTAAGACCACCCTGGTGGACGCCATGCTGCGGCAATCCGGCGCCTTCTCCGAACGTGCCGAACTCGTCGACCGGGTCATGGACTCCAATGACCTGGAACGGGAAAAGGGCATCACGATCCTGGCCAAGAACACGGCCGTCCGGCGGGAGACCGAGGACGGTCCCGTCACCATCAACGTCATCGACACCCCGGGCCACGCCGACTTCGGCGGCGAGGTCGAGCGCGGCCTGTCCATGGCCGACGGCGTGGTGCTGCTGGTCGACGCCAGCGAAGGCCCGCTGCCGCAGACCCGCTTCGTGCTGCGCAAGGCGCTGGCCGCGAAGCTGCCGGTGATCCTCGTGGTGAACAAGGTCGACCGCCCGGACGCGCGCTGCGCCGAGGTCGTCGAAGAGGCCCACGACCTGCTGCTGGACCTCGCCTCCGAGCTCGACGACGGCGAGGGCTCGGTGGACATGGACGCCGTGCTGAACCTGCCGGTGATCTACGCCTCCGCCCGCTCCGGGCGCGCGAGCCTCACCCAGCCCGCCGACGGCGACCTGCCCGAGGACGAGGACCTCACCGCGCTGTTCGACGTGCTCATGGAGCACGTGCCCGCGCCGGTCGGCGACTACGAGGCACCGCTGCGCGCCCTGGTCACCAACCTCGACGCCTCCGCCTTCCTGGGCCGCATCGCGCTGTGCCGCATCCACGCTGGCACCATGCGCAAGGGCCAGACCGTCGGCTGGTGCCGCGAGGACGGGTCCGTGGAGAAGGTGCGGATCACCGAACTGCTCATCACCGAGAACCTGGACCGGGTACCGGCCGCCGAGGCGCACGCCGGTGACCTGGTGGCGATCGCGGGCATCCCGGACATCACCATCGGCGACACCCTCGCCGACGCCGACGACCCGCAGCCGCTGCCGCGGATCACCGTGGACGACCCGGCGATCTCGATGACCATCGGCGTGAACACCTCGCCGATGACCGGCCGCAACGGCGGCACGAAGGTCACCGCGCGGTTCGTGAAGAACCGCCTCGACGCCGAGCTGATCGGCAACGTCAGCATCAAGGTCGTGCCGACCGAGCGCCCCGACACCTGGGAGGTGCAGGGACGTGGCGAGCTGGCGCTGGCCGTGCTCGTGGAGACGATGCGCCGCGAGGGCTTCGAGCTGACCGTGGGCAAGCCGCAGGTGGTCACCAAGACCATCGACGGCAAGCTGTGCGAGCCGTTCGAGCGGCTCACCATCGACTCCCCGGAGGAGCACCTGGGTGCGATCACCCAGCTGCTGGCCGGGCGCAAGGGGAAGATGGAGACGATGGAGGGCCACGGCACCGGCCGCATCAAGCTCGACTACGTGATCCCCTCGCGCGGCCTGATCGGCTTCCGCACCGAGTTCCTCACCGAGACGCGCGGTACCGGCATCGCCAACCACGTCTTCGAGGGCTACTTCCCGTGGGTCGGCGAACTGCGCACCCGGCACAGCGGCTCGTTGGTGGCGGACCGCACCGGCCCGGTCACCAGCTACGCGATGATGCAGCTGGCCGACCGCGGCACGTTCTTCGTGGAGCCCGGCGCCGAGGTGTACGAGGGCATGGTCGTGGGCGAGAACCCGCGCGCCGAGGACCTCGACATCAACGTCACCAAGGAGAAGAAGCTCACCAACATGCGCTCCGCCACCGGCGACGAGCTGGAGCGGCTGGCCCGGCCCCGCACGCTGGGCCTGGAGGAAGCGCTGGAGTTCTGCTCCGCCGACGAGTGCGTCGAGGTCGGGCCGGACGCGATCCGGGTCCGCAAGGTCGTGCTGGACGCGACGACCCGCGGCCGGGAGCGTTCCCGGGCCAAGGCTCGCGACAACGGCTGAGTTCCCTGAGCAGAAGCTGAGCGTTTCCACCCCGGTGTGCGGCGCCGCGAGGACGCGCGGAACCATGAGTGCTTCCCCGCGTCCTCCGACAGGGGGACATCGCGTCCGCCTGCGATCGGCGACCGGGAACGAGGGGAGGTTCGGCAGCGTGCACCAGGGTCGACGTCCGCTCACCGTGGTCAGCTTGCTGGTGACGATCGGGAGCTTGGTGGTGGCGTGCACCGACGCGCCGCCGCCTCCGCTGGTCGCGCCGCCGGAGCCGAGTCCGCAGACGGCTCCGTCGACGCAGCCGATGCCGACCGAGGTCGTCGTCGGCGTCGACTCGCTGGAGGGCGGGTTCAACCCGCACACGCTCGCGGACCTGTCGCCGACGAGCTCGGCGCTGTCCAGCCTGATGCTGCCCTCGGTGTTCCGGCCCGGGCCAGACGGGGCGAACGCGCTGGACACGACGCTGATGGAGTCGGCGGAGGTCGTGCCGGAGGCGGAGCGGTTCACGGTGCGCTACCGGATCCGCAAGGAGGCGGCCTGGTCGGACGGCGCGCCGATCGCCGCCGAGGACTTCGTCTACCTGTGGGAGCAGCTGCGCTCCCAGCCCGGCGTGTCGGATCCCGCCGGGTACCAGCTGATCGACGACGTGCAGTCGCGCAACGGCGGCAAGGCCGTCGAGGTCACCTTCGAACGGCCCTACCCGGGCTGGCAGAGCCTGTTCGCGAACCTGCTGCCCGCGCACCTGCTGCGGGACGCGCCGCGCGGGTGGACGACGGCGCTGGACAACGGCTACCCGGCCTCGGGCGGGCCGTTCGCGATCCGCCAGGTCGACCTGCAGCGCGGGGAGATCATCCTGGAGCGCAACGACCGGTTCTGGGGCAAGCCCGCGGTGTCCGACCGGATCGTGCTGCGGGCCAGCGACCAGGCCGGTCAGGTCGCCGCGCTCCGCAGCGGGGACCTGCACATGGCGGTGTTCGGCGCGGACCGGAACACCATGGGCGCGCTGCGCGACCTGGGGTCGTCGGTCCAGGTCAGCACCGTTCCCCGCCCGGCGACGATGCAGGTGCTGCTGCGGCCGACCAGCGCGCAGCTCGCCGACGCCCGGGTGCGGAACGCCGTCGTGGCCGGTCTGGACCGCGAGGCGCTGATCGACGTCGGCAGCGGTGGCGGGCCGGGGGACCAGCTGCACGCGCACGCCCAGGTGCTCGCGCCCTCGGAACGCGGGTACACCCCGACCGAGCCGCCCGGCACCGACGGACCCGATCCGGCGCGCGTGCAGCGGCTGCTCACCGAAGCCGGGTACGAGCACCGCGCCGGGGCGTGGACCAAGGACGGCCGCACGCTGAACCTGGTGATCGCGGCCCCGTTCGAGCACGAGCAGTACATCCGGATCGCCGAGGACGCGGCGGCGCAGCTGCGGGCCCAGGACATCCAGGCCACCGTGGTCACCCCCACCGGCGACCAGCTCTTCGGCGAGATGCTGCCGGCGAATCCGCTGTCGGAGGAACCCGGTGCGGCGAGCTCGGTGGACATGGCGATCGCGCCGCGCCCGGCCGACGGAGATCCGGCGGCGATGATGGCCACCTCCTACGGCTGCCCGGGCGTCGACTCGGACGACCAGCCGTTCCCGTTCACCGCCACGGGGTTCTGCGACCAGCTGCTGCAGCCGACGATCGACGCCGCGCTCAGCGGGGCGCTCCCGTTCCCGGAAGCCTCGGCGAAGGTCGAATCGGTGCTGTGGTCGCAGGCCGTGGCGCTGCCGCTGTACCAGCAGGCGCAGGTGCTGGCGTTCGGCCGGGACGTGACCGGGGTGCAGCGCGGGAACGGCCTGTCGGGCCCGTTCTCCACCGCGGCCGATTGGAAGGGCACCCCCAGCGACAACGACGGGTACTGACCTCCGGCCGGGCCGGGACAGCGAGGAGAGAGCGTGGATTCGGGGCCGTTGCAGCAGATCAGCACGTTCCACATGCGCCAGCGCATGACGTTGATGGTCAACCGGTACGAGATCCGGGCCGACGACGGCCACGGCGGCGAAGGCGAGCTCGTCGCGTTCGCGCAGCAGAAGCGGGTCGCGCTCAAGGAGCAGGTCACGCTCTACGCGGACACCGACAAGACCCGGCCGGTGGCGGGTTTCCGGGCGCGGAAGGTGATGGATCTGGCCTCCGGCTACGACGTCACCGACGCGGCGGGCGCGCCGATCGGCTCGTTCCGCAAGGACTTCCGCAAGTCGCTGACCCGGTCCACCTGGCACGTGGAGCAGCCCGGCCACCCCGGCTGCGTCGGGCACGAGCGCAGCAAGGCGATCGCGCTGCTGCGCCGCGGGTGGGAGTTCATCCCGTTCATCGAGAACATCCCGTTCTTCTTCCCCTACCACTTCGACTTCACCGTGGACGGGGAGGTCGTGCTGTCCGTGGAGAAGAAGTTCGCGCTGCGGGACCGCTACGTGATCACGGTCCGGGACGACCGGCTGGACCGGCGGGTGGTGTTCGCGCAGGCGGTCGCGCTGGACGCGCTGCAGGGCCGCTGAGCTGATCGTCCGGGGGATCCGGTCCACCGGCTCGGGTGAAAGTTGATCGACGCTGGTTGACAGGGCGCGTCGCCGGCTGCTCGACCACCGCGCGGAGGGGCGCGCCGCGCCGATTACGCTGTGCAGGTGACGCTGACGGCTCCTCCCCGGTTGTTGCTGGTGCACGCGCATCCGGATGACGAGACCCTCTGGACCGGCGGGACGATCGCCCGCTACGCGGCGCGCGGTGTCCAGGTGACGGTGGTGACCTGCACCCTCGGTGAAGAGGGCGAGGTCATCCCGGAGAGCCTGCGGGGACTGGCCGCCGACCAGGCCGACCAGCTCGGCGGCTACCGGGTGGGCGAACTGCGCTCCGCCTGCGCGGCGCTGCGGGTGGCCGACCACCGCTTCCTCGGCGGCATCGGCCGGTGGCGAGATTCCGGGATGCTGTGGGAGGAACCCGGCCGCGCCGGGGCGCTGCCCTCGGCGCACCCGCGGGCGTTCGCCGTCGGCGACCTGGCCGAGCAGACCGATGCGCTCGCCGAAGTCCTGCACGAGGTGCGGCCCCAGGTCGTGGTGACGTACGCGGCTGACGGCGGCTACGGCCATCCCGACCACGTGCGCGCGCACGAGGTGACGATGGCCGCGGCCGAACGCGTCCCGGACGTGCTGCGGGTGTTCCACGCGGTGCCGTCCCGGGACCGGATCCGCGCCGGGCTGGTCGAGCTGGCCACCGCCGAAGCACTGCCGTTCGAGCTCCCCGACCCGGCGGACCTGGCGAGCGTGCCCGACGAATCGATCACCACGGTGATCGACGTCGCGGACCACCTCCCGGCCAAGATCCGCGCCCTGCGCGCCCACGGCACCCAGGTCCGGGTGTGGGTGGACGAGTGGAACAACGAGGACGGCCCCGGCGCCTACGCGCTGTCGAACGGAGTGGCGCACCCGCTGACCGGGACCGAGCACTACGTGCTGGCCACCGGTGATCCGGCGGGCGGCGAGCAGGACCTGTTCGGCGGGCTCGGGGTGAGCGGGACCGAACCGGTGGAGCCGAGGTGAGCGGCCTCGACCGGTTGGTGTTCGGCTTCCTGCTGCTCGACGCGGTGGTGCTGGCGCTGGTGGAGGTGCTGTACCTGCCGCTGTGGATCGGGAGCACGCCGTTCCCGATCACCACTGCGGTGGCGGCGGTGACGACGCCGATGCTGGTCTCGGCGGCGGGCCGGCTCGCGCCGAGCAGGCGGGTGGCGGCGGCCCCGCTGGTGGTGTGGTTCGCCACCATCTTCGTGTTCGGCCTCTTCGGCCCCGGCGGCGACGTCATGCTGATGGGCAACGACTGGCGCACGTTGTTGCTGATCGGAGCGGGGACGCTGCCGTCGGCGATGATGCTCGGGATCGTCCTGGGCAGGTCCGCCGGCAGGTGAGGGGGCGGCCGTGGCCGAGGTGCTGACCGACGAGCGGGTCGCGGTGGTGCTGCGCCCGTTCGTGCGCGCGACGACGCCGCTGCTGGAGGTGCTCCGGGAGTCCGATCCGCTGCGGCTGCGCGGCCGGTTCGCCGACGCCGCGGCGGGAGCCGAGGCCGCGGATGTCGTGAACGCAGGCACCGAGAACGCGGGCGTCGGGAACGCGGGCGTCGGGAACGCGGGCGTCGGAAGCGCGGGAGCCGAGAGCGCGGATGCCGAGAACGAGACCTCTTCCACCGCCCCGCGGGCCCCGGCACCGGACGAGTCGCCGGAGAGCGGGCCCGCCGCGGCCGAGCCGTCCCGCACCCCGGACGACTCCGCGGCGGACGCGCCCGGGGTGCTGCACAAGCTGCTGCGCCAGCTGGACGGCATGCGCCTGCCGGGCAGCTCCACCTGGGACGCGATGAGCGTCGACGAGCGCTGCGACTGGTGGGCGCAGCGGGTGGGCAGGCTGGTCGCGGTCGTGGCGGGCCTGCCGCGGTTCGGCGGCGCGCTCACCTCGCGGCTGCCGATCCGCAACGCGCTCGGGATGGCCGGGCAGGGCCTGGTGCTCTCGGCGATCGCCGCCGAGCACGGCGTGGCGGACCGGGCGACCCGGGTGCGGCTGATCGCGAAGGTGCTGCTGGACCGCGATCTGCCCCCGGAGGTCGCGTCCGGGGAGCGGGGCGGTGCGCAGGCCGAGGAGGACGCGATGACGGCCGAGCTGACCGAGGAGCTCGACGAGGCCCGCCGCACCGGCGGCACCCGGGTGCGGGCGGTGGTGCGCACGGTGTGGCGAATGGCACGTGCCCTCTGGGAGATCGACTCCGAACTGGACAAGCGGCCGCAGGGCCGCTTCTACCACGAGTGGATCGGCAACGTGCCCGTCGTCGGCGTCGTGGGTGGTTACCTGGGCGAACGGTCCGCGCTGCGCCGCATCGCGAAGCAGGGTGCGAAGTGGTTGCGGGCGGATGCCCACGGGGCGGGACACTAGCGATCCGAGGAGTTCATGGCGTTTACCGCCCTCGGCGCCCCGAAGTATGGTCGAAATGGTGCCCGCGCGACGGGACCACCTTGGTTCGCGGCGGTGGGCCCGGGGGATACTGGCATCGGCCGGGTAGCGGAAGCCTGGTCCGGATCGAAACTAGCAGGAGAGCAACCGTGACCTACGTGATCGCCGAGCCCTGCGTCGACGTGCTCGACAAGGCATGCATCGAGGAATGCCCTGTCGACTGCATCTACGAGGGCGGGCGGATGCTCTACATCCACCCCGATGAGTGCGTCGACTGCGGTGCTTGCGAACCGGTCTGCCCGGTGGAGGCCATCTACTACGAGGACGACGTCCCGGACGAGTGGGGCGCCTACACGAAGGCGAACGTGGACTTCTTCGACGAGCTCGGTTCGCCCGGCGGCGCGGCCAAGGTCGGCAAGGTCGACAAGGACGTCGAGCCCGTGACCAGCCTGCCGCCGCAGGGAGAATGAGCTCCGGGACGCGCGAGCCGCGCGGTCCGCGGCTGCCGGATTTCCCGTGGGATTCCCTGGCCGCCCAGACCGCGACGGCCCGCTCGCACCCGGATGGGCTGGTGGACCTGTCGGTCGGGACCCCGGTCGACCCGGTGCCGGAGCCGCTGCGCGCGGCGCTGGCCTCGGTCGCCGAGGTGCCCGGCTACCCGGCGACGCACGGCACGCCGGAACTGCGCGCCGCAGCCGTCGAGGCGCTGGCCCGCAGGCACGGGGTGACCGTCGACCCGGCGGCGGTGCTGCCGACGATCGGCTCCAAGGAGCTGGTCGCCTGGTTGCCGACGCTGCTGGGCGTGCGGGCCGGTGACGTGGTGGCGATCCCGGAGCTGGCGTACCCGACCTACGAGGTCGGTGCGAAGATCGCCGGCGCCGAGGTGGTGCGGCTCGCGCCGGGGGAGGCCCCGCCCGCGGGGACAGCGCTGGTGTGGCTGAACTCGCCGTCCAACCCGACGGGCCGGGTGCTGGACGCGGCCGCGCTGGCCGAGTCGGTGCGCGCGGCGCGCGAGGCAGGGGCCGTGGTGGCCTCCGACGAGTGCTACCTGGCGCTGGGGTGGGAAGCCGAGCCGGTGTCGGTGCTGCACCCGTCGGTGACCGGCGAGGACCCCACCGGGGTCCTGGCGGTGCACTCGCTGTCGAAGTCCTCGAATCTGGCCGGCTACCGCGCCGGGTTCATCACGGGTGACCCGGACCTGGTGGCGCGGCTGCTGGAGCTGCGCAAGCACGCGGGCATGATCATGCCGCGGCCGGTGCAGCAGGCGATGACGGCGGCGCTGCTCGACGACGAGCACGTCGAGGCGCAGCGCGAGCTGTACGCGGCCCGCCGCGCGGTGCTGCGCCCCGCGCTGGAGGCCGCCGGGTTCACCATCGAGCACTCGCGCGCGGGCCTGTACCTGTGGGCGACGTGCGGGGACGACGCCTGGGAGACGGTGGGCCTGCTGGCGCAGCGCGGCATCCTCGTCGCGCCCGGCACGTTCTACGGTCCCGGCGGGCAGCGGCACGTCCGGATCGCGCTGACCGCACCGGACGAGCGGATCGAGGCGGCCGCGGCGCGGCTGGGCTGAGCGGCGGGCGGCCGCCGGTCGAGCGCGCCGCCCGCTCACACCTTCGCGGCACTGCTGCGCAGCTCGCGCCAGCGCTCCCACCACTGCTCCCGGTGGTCGACCCGGCGGGCGTGCTCCCGTTCGACGAGGCGACCGGACACGAACGCGAGCCGGACGTCCGGCCCGAGGTCCGCGAGCAGTCGCCGCACCTGTTCTTCGGCGTTGCGAGCGTCGTGGAGTTCGCCGAGCACGTCCTGGAACCGCTTCGCGGCGGCGAGCAGCTGCCGCATCGGCTTGCCGGACACCGGCTCGGCGAGTTCCGCGGTCCACCGCAGCCGCTTGCCGAGGAGGCGGAGCTCGTGCAGCTCCTCGTCGGTCGCGCCGGGGCCCACCTCGTCGACCGCGCGGCGCAGCCGGCGGTACTGCTCGGCGACGAGGGCGCGGAGCTCGCGCATCCCGCTCTGCTCCACGGCGGAGGCGGGCAGCGGTTCGCGCACGGCCGAGGTGAGCGCGTCGACCAGCGCCCGGTAGCGCTGCCCGGCCAGCACGGCCAGCAGCGCCTCCCGCGCGGCGCGGTGCTCGCGGCTCGCGGCGTCGAACAGCCTGCCCGCCGATTCCCGTTGCGCCGCGTCGAAATCGGCGGCGTCCCGGTGCAGCCGCGCCAGCAGCACGTCCAGGTCGCGGACCACGCCGAGCTCGCGGCCGAGCCAGCCGAGCTCCGCGCGCAGCGGTTCCGACCAGCGCTGGTCCAGGAAGGGGGCGGCGGAGCGCAGGACCACTCGCATCCGGCGCACCGAGATCCGCATCCGGTGCACCGGTTCGGCGGTCTTCTCGCGTCCGGCCCCTGCTTCGCCGTCCAGCAGGGCGCGGGTGCTGAGGTCCAGCGCGGCGCGGACGTGCTCGGCGATCGGGTCCGCCCGGCCCGCCACCAGCGGTTCGGGTGGCAGGCCGGGCGTACCTGCGGGGCGGTCCATACCACCAGTGTCGCCGATCCGGGCCCGGTGAACCCCCGCCCTTCGGCGGTCGGATCGGCGTAGTGGTCAGTCGTTCGCGTGCAGCGCCGCGTTCAGCTCGACCTTCCCGCCGGTGCGCGGGCGGACCTCCACCGCGCCGGTGGCGGAGTTGCGCAGGAACAGTAGACCGTCGGATCCGGACAGCTCGCGCGCCTTCGTGAGGGTGCCGTCCGGCAGCGAGACCTTGGTGCCCGCGGTGACGTACAGCCCGGCCTCCACGACGCAGTCGTCGCCGAGGGTGATGCCGACGCCGCCGTTGGCGCCGATCAGGCAGCGCTCACCGATGGAGATGACCTCCTTGCCACCGCCGGAGAGGGTGCCCATCACGGACGCCCCACCACCGACGTCGGAGCCGTCCCCGACGACGACCCCCGCCGAGATCCGGCCCTCGACCATCGACGCGCCGAGCGTGCCCGCGTTGAAGTTCACGAAGCCCTCGTGCATGACGGTGCTGCCGCTGGCCAGGTGCGCGCCCAGCCGCACCCGGTCCGCGTCGCCGATGCGCACGCCGGACGGCGTCACGTAGTCGACCATCCGGGGGAACTTGTCGACGCTGTGGACGGTGACCGGGCCGCGGGACCGCAGCCGCAGCCGGGTCGCCTCGAAGCCCTCGACCGGGCAGGGGCCGTGGTTGGTCCACACGACGTTGGACAGCAGCCCGAACATGCCGTCCAGGTTCTGCCCGTGCGGGCGGACCAGGCGGTGCGAGAGCAGGTGCAGGCGCAGGTAGATGTCGTGGGTGTCGGCGGGCTCGTCGGAGAGCCTGCCGATCTCGGTGCGCACGGCGACGACCTCCACGCCGCGGGCGTCGTCGCGGCCGAGCAGTGCGGCCCCGGCCTCGCCCAGGGACCGCACCGCTTCCTCGCCGGTCAGCCGGGTGGTGCGGGATTCGCCGGGCTCACCGAGCTTGACGGTGGGGAACCAGGTGTCCAGCACGGTGCCGTCGTCGGTGACGGTGGCCAGGCCGATGCCGTGGGCGCCGGTGCTCTGCGGGTCGGGTGTCTGCGCGCTCATGCGAAAAACGGTAATCGGCGCATTCCGGCACCGCCCTGCAGGGGTCGGCTCGGCAGGCGGCACCGGCACTGTTCGTGATCGCGCGATTGCCGGGAGCGAGCGCGGATTCCGGCCGCTGGACCGTCCACCGTGGACTCCGCGGGTGCGGCGGCGTCGGGGGGGGGGGGCGCGCACCGCCGCGGGTAGCCTGCCTCGGGTGACCGACCTCCTCGATCTCCGCGCCGATCCCGTCGAGCTGACCGCCGCGCTGGTGGACATCCCCAGCGTCTCCCGGGACGAGCGGCGCCTCGCCGACGCCGTGGAGCACGCGCTGCGCGCCCAGGCACCGCACCTGGAGGTGGTGCGCAACGGCGAGGCCGTGCTGGCCCGCACGAACCTCGGGCGCGCGTCCCGGGTGTTGCTCGCCGGTCACCTGGACACCGTGCCGATCAACGACAACCTGCCGTCCCGGCGCACCGGTTCCGGGGCCGACGAGGTGCTGCACGGTTGCGGGACCGTGGACATGAAGGGTGGCGACGCCGTCCTGCTGCACGTGGCCGCGGCGCTGCCGGAACCGCGCCACGACCTCACCTTCCTGTTCTACGACTGCGAGGAGATCGCGGCCGAGCACAACGGGCTGAACCGGATCGAGCGGGAGCTGCCGGACTGGCTGGACGGCGACCTGGCGATCGTCGGCGAACCGTCCAACGCCAGCATCGAAGCGGGCTGCCAGGGCACGCTGCGGGTGGAGATCCGCACCAGCGGTGCCCGCGCGCACACCGCGCGCGCGTGGATGGGGGAGAACGCGATCCACGGGGCCGAGCCGATCCTGCGCAGGCTGCTGGACTACGTGCCGCGGCAGCCGGTGATCGACGGCCTCCAGTACCACGAAGGCCTGCAGGCGGTGCGGATCGAAGGCGGGGTCGCGGGCAACGTCGTGCCCGACTCGTGCCTGGTCGCGGTCAACCACCGCTTCGCCCCGGACAAGTCGCTGGCGGAGGCCGAAGCCCACGTCCGCGAGGTGTTCGACGGTTTCGACCTCACCGTCGTGGACGGCTCCGGCGGCGCGCTGCCCGGCCTGGGTTCGCCCGCCGCGGCCGAACTCGTGGCGGCCGCGGGCGGGGAACCGGTGGCGAAGCTCGGCTGGACCGATGTGGCCCGGTTCGCCGCGCGGGGGCTGCCCGCGGTGAACTTCGGCCCCGGCTCGCCGACCCTGGCGCACACCCAGCAGGAGAACGTGCCCACCGCCCAGATCCGGAGCTGCGCCGAGGCGCTCACCCGCTTCCTGAGCTGAGGCCGGGGGCGATGCGGGCGTCGCGCACCTGCGGGACGCCCTCGACGTCGGGGACCCCGGCGGGGTCCGGGATCTGGTCGAGCGCGGCCGGATCCGCGGTGGGTCGCCGGGTGGGCCGCTCGTCCGGGTGCTGCTGCCCGGCCTGGGACTGGGCGTGCTCCACGAAGCGCAGCAGCTCCACCGGGAACGGCAGCACCAGCGTCGAGTTCTTCTCCGCCGCCACCTCCACCACGGTCTCCAGCAGGCGCAGCTGCAGCGCCGCCGGGGCGTCGGCCATGACGCCCGCCGCGTCGGAGAGCTTGCGGGACGCCTGGTACTCGCCGTCGGCCGCGATGATCCGGGAGCGTCGCTCCCGTTCCGCCTCGGCCTGCCGGGCGATGGAGCGCTTCATCGACTCCGGCAGCGAGACGTCCTTGATCTCCACCCGGTCGATGTGCACGCCCCAGTGCAGCGCCGGGCTGTCGATCATCACTTCGAGGCCCTGGTTGAGCCGCTCCCGGTTCGACAGCAGGTCGTCCAGGTCGCTCTTGCCGATGATGGAGCGCAGCGACGACTGGGCGACCTGGCCCATCGCGAACAGGTAGTCCTCCACGT
Source organism: Saccharopolyspora sp. 6M (assembly GCF_020176775.1). NCBI lineage: Bacteria > Bacillati > Actinomycetota > Actinomycetes > Pseudonocardiales > Pseudonocardiaceae > Saccharopolyspora > Saccharopolyspora sp. 6M. The sequence goes on along the minus strand of NZ_JAIUJZ010000021.1, from coordinate 92,989 downwards.
TGACCACCGCGCGCGCCGGATCGGTGACGTTGAAGTACACCACCGCGTCCACCCGCACCGTGATGTTGTCCCGGGTGATGCCCTCCTGCGCGGGCACCGGCATGGTGATGATCTGCAGGTTCACCTTCCGCAGCCGGTCCACGCCCGGGATCACGAAGGTGAGGCCGGGTCCGCGCACCGACTCCTGGAGCCTGCCGAAGCGGAACACGACGCCCCGCTCGTACTGCGTGATGATCCGCGCCGCGGAGGCCGTGCAGATCACTCCGATGACCAGGACGATGACGAGCAGTTCGATGAGCATGGCCGCCCCCTGACCGCGGCGCCGCCGACGTACCGGGGCACCGCTCGGGTCCCGTCGTACCGCCCACGGTACTCCCGGGAGCCGCTTCGCGGGCAGGTCGGCGCAGGTCAGCACGGCCCTTCGGCCCTATCGGCACCGGACGGCACCACGTGGTCACCGGCGCGGCACCCGGTGTTCTCCGGCGGCTGCATACCCTCGAACCATGACCATCGAGGGTTCACCGAACGGCGCCGAGCGCCCGCAGGAGAAGCGGCGCGGGCCGGTCGTGCTCCGCCGCTCCCGCCTGCACGAACCGACGACGACCGATCAACGCCTGCTCGATTCGCGCGGCCCCACCGACTGGGTGCACACCGACCCGTGGCGGGTCATGCGCATCCAGTCGGAGTTCGTGGAGGGGTTCGGCGCGCTGGCCGAGGTGCCGCGCGCGGTGACCATCTTCGGCTCCGCCCGGACCCCGCGCGAGCACCCCGAGTACGAGATGGGGGTGCGGCTCGGCGCGGCCATGGCCGACATCGGCTGCGCCGTGATCACCGGTGGAGGGCCGGGCACCATGGAGGCGGCGAACCGGGGCGCCTCCGAGGCGGGCGGGCTGTCCGTCGGCCTCGGCATCGAGCTGCCCTTCGAGCAGGGGCTCAACCCGTGGGTGGACCTCGGGGTGAACTTCCGGTACTTCTTCGCCCGGAAGACCATGTTCATCAAGTACGCCCAGGCCTTCGTCTGCCTGCCCGGCGGGTTCGGCACGATGGACGAGCTGTTCGAAGCGCTCACCCTGGTGCAGACCAAGAAGGTGACGAAGTTCCCCGTGGTGCTGTTCGGCCGGTCCTACTGGCAAGGCCTCTACGACTGGGTGCGGGACACGATGCTCGCGTCCGGCAAGGTCGGCGAGAAGGACCTGGCCCTGCTGCACCTGACCGATGATGTGGAGGATGCGGTGCGCATCGTGGAAGAGGCCTACCAGGCCTGGGAGGAGGCGCATTGAGCGCGGAGGAGACCACCGGGAACGCGGTGTGCGTGTACTGCGCCTCCGGGCCGGTGGACCAGCGGTACCTGGCCCTCGCCGCCGAGGTCGGCACCGGCATCGCCAAGCGCGGCTGGACGCTCGTCTCCGGCGGCGGACGCGTCTCCATGATGGGTGAGGTGGCGCGCGCGACCCGCGCGGGCGGCGCCCGCACCGTGGGCGTCATCCCGCGGGCCCTGGTGGACCGGGAGGTCGCCGACGACGACGCCGACGAACTGCTCGTGGTCGACACCATGCGCGAGCGCAAGGGCCTGATGGACGCGCACGCCTCGGCGTTCCTGACGCTGCCCGGCGGCATCGGCACCTGCGAGGAGCTGTTCGAGGTGTGGACGTCCCGGTACATCGGCATGCACGACAAGCCGGTGGTGATCCTCGACCCGGACGACCACTACCGCGGGATGCTGGAGTGGGTGCGCGGGCTCGTCGCCGACGGTTTCGCCTCGCAGCGCTCGCTGGACTCGCTGGTCGTCGTCACCGACGTCGAGTCCGCCCTGGACGCCTGCGCGGTGCCGGCCCGCTGACCCGGCCGCCGCCGGTCCGAGCCGGGCCGCGCGGTGGACGTGCCAGGATCGGGAGCATGACGCCTCAGCCCGCGCTGCGCTTCGGGGACAAGGACGTGGCGGCGGACCGGCCGCTGGTCATGGCCATCGTCAACCGCACCCGCGACTCGTTCTTCGACCGCGGCGCCACGTTCGCCGCCGACGCCGCGCTGGCGGCCGTGGACGCCGCCGTCGCCGACGGCGCCGACATCGTCGACATCGGCGGGGTCCGCGCCGGTGCGCAGGGCGAACGGGTGGGTGCCGACGAGGAGTCCCGCCGGGTGGTGCCGTTCGTGGCCGCGGTCCGCGAGCGGCACCCCCGCCTGGTGATCAGCGTCGACACCTGGCGCGGCACCGTCGCCCGCCGGGTGTGCGAGGCGGGCGCCGACCTGCTCAACGACACCTGGGCCGGCGCCGACCCGGAGGTGGCGCGAGTCGCCGCCGAGTTCGGCGTGGGCGTCGTGTGCTCGCACACCGGCGGTCTGCCGCCGCGCACCGACCCGTACCGGGTGCGCTACTCGGACGTGGTCGCGCAGGTCGTCGCCGAGCTGGTGGAACGCGCCGAATCCGCGGTGGCGCTCGGCGTGCCGCGCGGCGGCGTGCTGATCGATCCGACCCACGACTTCGGCAAGAACACCTGGCACGGGCTGGAACTGGTGCGGCGCGTCTCCGAGCTCGTGGACACCGGGTGGCCGGTGCTGATGGCGCTGTCGAACAAGGACTTCATCGGCGAGACCCTCGACGCGGAGGTGTCCGAGCGGCTGGAGGGGACCCTCGCCGCCACCGCGATCGCCGCGTGGGGCGGCGCCCGGGTGTTCCGCGCGCACCACGTCGCCGCGACCCGGCGGGTGGTGGACATGGTCGCCGCCATCGCGGGCACCCGGCCGCCGCACCAGGTCCTGCGCGCCCTCGCCTGAGCCCGCCTCCGCGCGCTCGCCCCGGTCGACGGGGCGCGGGCCGGGAGGCGCCGCATCCGCCGCGCGCGTTCGACGGCGGGCGGTTCAACGGTTCAGAAGGCGTCGTCGATCATGCGCCCGGTGGCGGCGACGGGGAGCGCGGCATCGAGCTCGGTGAGCAGCGGGGCGAGCCGCAGCCAGCGGGAACGCACCCGCGGTGGGCTCGGGTACGGGCGGTTGATCTCCTGGGCGAGCTCGTCGATCCGCCACTGCGCCTCGTCCAGCTCCAGGCCGGTCGCGGGCAGGTTGTGCACCGCCTCCACCAGCGCGGCGATGCGAACTCGCAGGTCATCGAGGCTCGACCGGACCGACAGCGCGCTCGGTGCCGGTGCGGCGTCGGGCTGGCGGCGGGGAACGGGCAGGACGACCTCCCGATCGTCGATCGAACCGGTGGCTTGTCGTTCGCTGTCGTCGCGCACGCCGACCTCCTGGCCTCCTCGTCGGCACGCGCCCGGCTCAAGGGCGCGTCTGGTGATCCGCAGTGTGCTGCCGCCGGGCGGCGGCGATGAGGGCCTCATGAATCGATCCACTCGTTCGGTCGAGCAATGCCCCACGAACGGGGCGATGGTGCCGCGGGCCCGGTCACGAACCGCGATCTACCTGCCCGCCGCTCGGCCGAACCGGGGCGACTCCGTTCGCCGCGAACTCCGGCCACCCGGGTGAGTGATCGAACTCACCCGCGGGGGAATCGGGAAAGGACCAAGGTCCCCTTGTATCGGGACGGTGACAGTGGTGGCGAATGACCGTAGAGTCGCTACCTGTGAAGGCTGATGCGCTCCGCGGCCACCTCGACGCTCTGCTGCTGGCCACCCTCGACGGCAGACAGCTGCACGGGTACGCGATCATCGAGGCGTTGCAGCAGCGCAGCGGCGGCGCGCTGGACCTCCCCACGGGCACCGTGTACCCGGCGCTGCGCCGGTTGGAGCGCGCGGGCTACGTCACCAGCGCCTGGAGCACCGTCGGCGGCAGGCAGCGCCGCACCTACCGGCTCACCTCCTCCGGCGTGGAGGCGCTGCACGCGGAACGCCGGGCTTGGCGCGAGTTCACCTGCGCCATCGAAGGCGTCCTCGAAGGCAAGGCCGTTCCCGCCCAGGCGCCCGCCAAGGCCTGATCGCCCGTCGACGCGGGACGGCCGGCCGCCGGGGCACGAGCAGCGCCACGCGAGCCGTGCCGAGGTCTGCTGCCGCCCGGCGGGGCGGGCGTGCCACGATCGGAGCGTGGCTAGTGCGCTGATCTACCTGTTCGTCGTGCTCGTGGTCGCCGCGGTGATCTACCTGCTCGCTGCCCTGGTCTTCGGCCGGGGGGAGCAGCTGGAGGCGCTACCGCCCGGAGCGACGCCGACCAGACTGCCCGCCGTCGACGTCGAAGGCGCCGACGTGCGCTCGCTGCGGTTTCAACAGGTGCTGCGCGGGTACAAGGCTGCCGAGGTGGACTGGGCGCTGGAGCGGCTGGCCAACGAGATCGACGACCTGCGCGGCCAGGTCGCCGTCCTGCAGCGGCAGCTCGACATCGCGGGGGATCAGCTGCAGCGCGCCCGGTCGGTCGACCGGGAGGAGTGAGTCGGGTGGGCAACGCGCAGCTGCGGCTGGAGGTGCCGGTGCGCGCCGCACCGGAGCAGGTGTGGGCGGCGGCGACCGACTGGTCGCGGCAGGGCGAGTGGATGCTCGGCACCTCGGTGCACGTGGTCAGCGGTGACGGCGGCCTCGGCTCCACGCTGGCCGCGTTCACCGGGCTGCGCGGCGTCGGCTTCCTGGACACCATGGAGATCATCGAGATGCGGCGGCCGCTGTGCTGCCGGGTGCGCCACACCGGTGGCCTCGTGTCCGGCGAGGGCGGTTTCCGGGTGATCGGGCACTGCCAGGCCGACGAGTCGACCTTCGTGTGGTGGGAGGACCTGTCCGCGCCCACCGGCACCGGCGCGCTGTGGCCGGTGGTGCGGCCCGCGGTCAGCTGGGGCCTGCGGCGGTCGCTGGACCGGTTCGCCGAGTTCTGCCCGAGCTACCGGCCGCGCACCGGGTGAACCGGCGCGGGGGGGGCGACCGGCGGACGGCCCGCGGTGCGGCTCAGCGCCCGATGAAGTTCGGCGTCCGCTTCTCCACGAACGCGGCCACCGCCTCGCGGTGGTCGGCGGTGCTGCCCGCCTCGTTCTGCGCGCCCGCCTCCACGTCCAGCGCCTCGTCGAGGCCTTCGGCGGCGGCCGCCCGCATCGTCTCCTTGATCCGCGCGTAGGCGCTGGTGGGGCCGGTCGCCATCCGCGCGGCGAGTTCCATCGCCGCCTCGGTCGCCTGGCCCGCGTCCACCACCCGGTTGACCATGCCGATGCGCAGCGCCTCGTCGGCGGCGACCGGTTCGGCCAGCAGCAGCAGTTCCATCGCCCGTCCGTAGCCGATCAGCCGCGGCAACGTCCAGGACGCGCCCGAATCGGTCGACAGCCCCACGTTCGCGAAGGCCATCAGGAACTTCGCGTCCGCCGCGGCGATCCGCAGGTCGCTGGCGAACGCCAGCGAGGCGCCCGCCCCGGCGGCGCTGCCGTTGACCGCGGAGATGATCGGCTTCGGCATGGTGGCCACCGCTCGGATCAGCGGGTTGTAGTGCTCCTCCACCGTCTTCAGTGGACTGGGGTCGTCCGCCTGCAGCTGCGCGATGTGCTCCTTGAGGTCCTGGCCGGCGCAGAACGAGCGCCCGCTGCCGGTGAGCACCACCGCGCGCACCGCGTCGTCGGCCGCGGCCTCCCGCAGCGCGCCGACCAGCGCGAGCTTCAGCTCGACGTTGAGCGCGTTGAACGACTCCGGCCGGTTGAGCGTGATCAGTCGCACGCCACCGGTGTCGCGGGTCAGCAGTACATCGGACACTTCTCGCCCTTTCGTCGCCTGGGAGGTGCGGGCCGCGCCCGCCCTGACCAGCGCATCCACAGTGGACCGCGCACGGTCGGTGCCGGGTCGATCACGGAGCGCGGTTCCGGGGTGGTCCTGACTGGACGGTCGACCGGAAATGCCGCTGCCGCCGCACGACGCCCGCACGGGTGGCCGTGCGGAGAGCCGAAAAGCCCGGAAAACGCCCGCACGACGGCTGAGTCTGCCACCTGCCACGGGCATTCGACCAGCGCAACAGCGACACGAGTTGATCGGTTCGGTTTCGCGGCTGCGTCCGGATGGGGGAGAATGGAGCCGGACCCGGCTGGTTGTGGGCGATCAGTGGGTGGGAAGAGTTCACGGAGGGAGCACGCTATGGCGGCCATGAAGCCCCGGACCGGTGACGGTCCCCTCGAGGTGACGAAGGAGGGTCGCGGCATCGTAATGCGCGTCCCCCTTGAGGGCGGTGGGCGGCTCGTCGTCGAGATGTCGGTGGAGGAGGCAAAGAACCTGGGCGATGCCCTGGAATCTGCCACCGGCTGAGGCCGCTGCGCAAGCGATCGGCGTGCACCCGATCGTCTCACCGGCTCTGGCATCCGAGTTCGATGCCGGAGCCGGTGTCCGTGGAGTGGCCGAGACGGCCTTGTCTCTTTGAATGCGGGAAGGATCTCAATCCGTGTCCGATTCCTCGGTGTTCGGTTCGTCGCGGTCGCCGGAGCAGGCAGCGCTCCCGGTGATCCCGACGGCACTGGTCGAAGTGGACGTGGTCTCGCGGTGGCGGGACGGCGTGCCGACGGCGGTGCCGGTGTTCGACGGGGCCTCCGGGCCCGACCTGGCCGCCGCGGCCGAACCGTGGGGAGCGGACGTCTCGCTGCTCGAAGCGCTGGGTGTGACCGCGTCCGTGGGCGAGGTGCGCACCGTGCCGCTGCCGGACGGGCGGTTCGGCTGGGTCGTCGGGGCGGGCTCCGGCGAGCCCGGCCACTGGCGCGCGATCGGCGCGTCGATCGCACGGGCGGCGCGCGCCAAGCTCGGCGAAGGGGTCGCGTCGGACGACGATCCCGCCGACCTGGGCGACGCGGCGGACGCGGAGTACGTCCAGGTGCTGCTGCCCGCGGACGCCGACGTCGAGCTCGTCTCGGCGTTGACGCTCGGGCTGTCGCTGGGCGACTACCGGTTCCGGGTGTCGGCGGAACCGGCCGCGCCGCGGATGCGCAAGGCATTGCTGGTGGTTCCCGGAGGGGCGGACGCGGACGCGTTCCGCGTGGCCGTGGCCCGGGCGGAGGAGCTGGCCGCGGCCACCTCGCTGACCCGGGACCTCGCCAACGCCCCCTCGAACGTGAAGAACCCGGCTTGGCTGGCCGGTGCGGGCACCGCGCTCGCCGGTCCGCTGCAGGGCGTCACCGCGACCGTGCGCGACGAGAAGTGGCTGGCGGACAAGGGGTTCGGCGGAGTCCTCGCCGTCGGGGGTGGTTCGGTGAGCCCGCCGCGGCTGCTGGAGCTGGCGTGGCGTCCGGACGGCGTGAAGTCCGGCCCGCACCTGGTGCTGGTCGGCAAGGGCATCACCTTCGACACCGGCGGGCTGTCGCTGAAGCCCGCCGACGGCATGCACCTGATGCGCACCGACATGGCCGGGGGCGGCGCGGTGCTCAGCGCACTGCTGTCCATCGCCCGGCTGCGGCTGCCGGTGCGGGTGACGGCGCTGGTGCCGTCCGCGGAGAACCACGTGTCGGGCAGCAGCTACCGGCCCGGTGACGTGGTGCGGCACTACGGCGGGAAGACCACCGAGGTCGGCAACACCGACGCCGAGGGCCGCATGGTCCTGGCGGACGCGCTGGCGTACGCGGTGGACCGCCTCGAACCGGACTACCTGGTGGACGTGGCCACGCTGACCGGAGCGATGAAGGTCGCGCTCGGGCTGCGCACCGGTGGCCTGTTCAGCACCGACGAGCGGCTCGGGAAGGCGCTGCGGGACGCGGGCGAGCGGGTCGGCGAGTCCTGGTGGCCGATGCCGCTGCTGGAGGACCACGCGGCCGACGTGCGCGGCGAGCTCGCCGACGTGCGGCAGGCGCCGCAGGGGCCCGGCGGGATCACCGCCGCGCTGTTCCTGCGCGAGTTCATCGGCGACGTGCCGTGGGCGCACCTGGACATCGCGGGCCCGGGACGCGCGGACAAGTCCTACGACGAGGTCGTGCCGGGCGCGACCGGCTTCGCGGCCCGCACCCTGGTCGAACTGGCCGCCTCCCTCGCCGCGTGAGGTAGGCGCTGCTCCGACGATCCCGCGGTGGACCTGGTCCCCGCGGGATCGTCGCGCGTCAGGGCCGGGAGGTGGCGTGGTCGCGGAACGCGCGCACCACCGGCGGCGGGGTGCGGCCCGCGGGCCAGGCCATCCCCACCGTGCGGTGCGCGGCCGGGGACAGCGAGATCTCCACGGTGCCCGCCACCTCGCCACCGACGGCCCGGGGCAGCAGCGTGACGCCGAGACCGGCGGCGACCAGGCCGCGGAGCGTGTCGACCTCTTCGGCTTCCCAGCTGGGCCGCAGCGGAACATCGGCCGCCTCGGCGAGTTCGGTGACGATGTGCCGCAGTCCGTAGCCCGGGCCCATCAGCGCGAACTCCTCGGCGGCCAGCTCCGCGAGCCGCACCTCCGCGCGCTCGGCCAGCGGATGGGCGGGCGGCACCACCGCGACCAGCTCGTCGCGCGCCACCGCCACCGACTCCCACTCGGCTCCGGTCGGCAGCGGCGAGACCAGGCACAGGTCGAGCCGGCCGTCCAGCGCGCCCGCCAGCATGTCGTCCCTGGCGCCCTGCACGAGCCGGAACCGCACCCCGGGATGCCCGGCGCGGAACCCGCGGATCAGTTCCGGCACCAGGGCGCTGCCCATGGTGTGCTGGAAGCCGAGCGAGATGCGGCCGCGGTCCGGGTCCAGCTCCTCGACCACCTCGCGGCACCGGTCCGCCAGCTCCGCGTAGGCGTGCTCGGCCGCGGCAGCGAGCTGGGCGCCGGTGCGGGTGAGCCGGACCCCGCGCCCTTCCTTCGTGACGACATCGGTGCCGAGGCGATCGGCGATCCTGGCCAGCGCGCGGCTCACCGTGGGCTGCGGGACGCCGAGCCGCGCCGCCGCGCGTGTGAGATGGCCCTCGGCGGCGACGGTGCGCAGCAGGTTCAGCGTCGGGGCGAGATCGGCGGTGAGCTGGGCGGCGTCCAGCGGCAGCTCGGATTCATGCGACACGGCATGAATCGTGCCCTCCTCGCGCATTGGACGCATTAATTAGCCCGGCTTACGGTCGCCCACGTGCTCACCGACGACCTGAACCGGATCCGCCGCATCAGGATCGCGCTGCTCATCGGCGCCCTGGCCCTGTTCGCGCTGCTCTACGCGCCGCAACCGGTGCTGCCCCAGTTCTCCGACGCCTTCGGCCTCGCGCCAGGCACCGTGGCGCTGCTGGTGTCGGCGGGCACCCTCGGCCTGGCGATCGCGGCGATCCCGCTCGGCACCCTGTCCGAGGTGTACGGCAGGCGGCGGATCATGGTCGGCTCGCTGCTGCTCGCCGAAGCGATCGGCGTGCTGCTGCCGTTCATCGGGTCTTTCCCGCTGCTGGTCGGGCTGCGGCTCGTGCAGGGGGCCGCCGTCGCGGGCATCGCCGCCGTCGCCGCCGCCTACCTCGCCGACGAGACGGGAGGACGGGACCTCGGCACCACCATGGGCCTGTACGTCGCGGGCACCACCGTCGGCGGCATGTCCGGCCGGCTGCTCGGCGGGATCGCCGGTGACTACGCGGGGTGGGCCGGTGGCGTCGCGGCCGTCGCCGTCCTCGGCGCGATCTGCACCGCCGGGTTCGTCCTGCTGCTGCCGCAGGAGCGCCACCAGCGGCGCCAGGAACTGCGGTGGAAGCCGCTGCTGGTCGGAGTGCGGGCCGCAGCCACCGATCCGGCGCTGCGGCCGCCGTTCCTCGTCGCCGCGCTCGGCATGGGGGCGTTCGTGGCCGTCTACAACGTGCTCGGGTTCCGGCTGGTCGAGCCGCCGCTGTCGGTGCCGCCCGCGCTCGCCGCGCTCGCGTTCCTGGCCTACGCGGCGGGCACCGTGACCTCGGCGGTCGCCGGCCGGCTGGCCGACCGGTGGGGGAGGCCCCGAGTGCTGCTCGCCGGGCTGGGCACCGCGCTGCTGGGGCTGCTGCTGATGCTGGCCGGGAACCTGGTGGTGATCCTGGTCGGGCTGGTCGTGTTCACCGGCGGGTTCTTCGCGGCGCACTCGGTGGCCAGCGGCTGGGTGGGCCTGCTCGCGTCACCGTCGGCGCGCGGCCAGGCCTCGGCGATGTACCAGCTCGCCTACTACGGCGGCAGCAGCGTCGGCGGAGTCGTCGGCGGCGTCGCCTACGCGGCCTGGGGCTGGAACGGGATGTCGGCCGTGCTCGGCTGCTCGATGCTGCTGGCCGGGATCGCGGTGCTGAGCGGCAGGCGCTCCGAGCGCCGACGGGCGAAGCCGGTGGTGGCTCCGGCTCAGGTCGCGTCGGAGTCGTAGGGCGGCCGCTCGCCCTGTTCCAGCGGGCGCTGCGGCTTCGGGGGCTGCGGCGGCTTCGGTGCGGTGGTGCCGCCGTTCGTCCCGCTCCCGTTCCCGTTGCCGTTCAGCGGCGGGTCGAGCGGGTTCTCCCCGTCGAACAGGTGCTTGGTGACGGCGCTGCGCGGGTTGAAGTCGCGGATGCCGCGCAGGTCCTCCAGCGGCTTGCGCAGCTCGTCGAACTCGGGGCCCAGTTCGGAGCGGAGGTGGTCCCTGGCTCCGGTCGCGTACTGCTTGACCTGGCGGATCGTGCGGCCCAGCCACGCGGCGCCCTCGGGCAGCCGGTCCGGGCCGAGGATGAACAGACCGGCGACGATGAGGACCAGGATCTCACCCCAGCCGATGCTGTCGAACACCTCGGATCACCTTTCACTCCCGTGCTTCGCGCTGCGCGCGCCGCCCAGCCTACCCATCGGGTGGTGCCCGGTGGAAACGCCACTTTTCCCAGAACTGCGCGCGATCAGCGCAGCGCCACGTCCAGCACGAGCTCCCGTCCCTGCCGCACCACCGTCACCGGTACGGTCTCGCCGACGCGGTGCCGGTCCACCGCCACCACCAGCTCGTCCGCGGTGCTGACCTTGCGGTCGCCGACCCGGATGATCACGTCGCCCTCGGCGATGCCCGCCCCCGCGGCGGAACCGCCGTCGCGCACGTTGAGCACCTGGGCGCCGTCGGTGGTGCCGTCGTTCACGGACTTGGCGTTCACGCCGAGGTCGGCGTGCGCGGCCCGCCCGGTGCGGATCAGCTCCTGCGCGATGCGCCGCACGTCGTCGATGGGGATCGCGAAGCCCAGCCCGATCGAACCGCCCTCGCCACCGGAGCCGATGGTGCGGATACCGCTGTTGATCCCGACCACCGCGCCGTTGCCGTCCACCAGCGCGCCACCGGAGTTGCCCGGGTTGATCGCCGCGTCCGTCTGGATCGCGTCCACCACCGCGTTGGTGTCGGTGCCCTCCCCGGCCAGCCGCACCGGCCGGTGCACCGAGCTGACGATGCCGGTGGTGACCGTGCTGGCCAGGCCCAGCGGAGAACCGACGGCGATCACCTGGTCGCCGACCGCGAGATCGCCGGAGCGGCCCAGCTGTGCCACCGTCGGGTTCGCCACCTCCACCTTGATCACGGCGAGGTCGGTCTTCACGTCCCGGCCCACGATCCGCGCGGGCACCCGGCTGCCGTCGCTGAACACCGCCGAGACGGTGGCCCCCGGCGTGTCCGCGGCCATCGACACCACGTGGTTGTTCGTGACGATGTAGCCGTCGCCGTCGATGACCACCCCGGAACCGCTGCCGCCCTGCGCGCCGACGTGCACCTCCACCGAGACCACGGCGGGCACGATGCGGCGGGCCACGGCGGACACCCCGCCGCTGGGCCGGTCCACGCCCGGCTCCACCTCGGCGAGCGTCACGTCCGGGTTGGTCAGCGGATTGCCCTCCTCAGCGGTGATCCGGCCGACGAAACCGCCGACCCCGGCCAGCAGCACGGCGACCCCGGCGAGCGCGGCCAGCGAGCGCGGCCGGACCCGGCGGCCGAACAGCACCTCGCGGGCGCTCAGCAGCGGACCGGGCCCGGGCTCGGGCGCCGCTTCCGGAGTGGCTTCGGGGACCGCGGGCGGGCCGATCACGGAGCTCGCCGACGGGTTGCGCCACGGGTCCTGGTCGCCGCGGTCGCTCCAGAACGAGGCGGGTTCGGCGGCCGGGTGAGCGGGCGGGGTCTCCCCGGGTTCGCGCTGCAGCGATTCGGCGGAACCCTGCGGACGGCCGAACGCCTTGACCAGCGCGTCCGGCGGGGGCGGGGCCTGCTCGACGCCGGGTGCGCGCTCGTCCGACCCGGGCTGGAAGCTGCCGGAGACGCCGACGGGCCTGCCGAAGACGGCGGCCTGGGCGGGATCGACCTCGGGGTGCCGCGGCGGCGCGTCCTGGGCCGGGCGGGAGACGTCCGCCGCGGGAACTCCGCGGGCGGGGGCGGTCGAACCCGGTCGCCACGGGTGCACCGCGTCGCCGTCGGGTGCGGATGGGACCTCGTGGCGCTGGTCGTCCTGCGGCCGAGCCTGATCGGGTCGCACCGGGTCGGATCCCTGCGCGGGTTTCCTCGGCTGCTCGCTCATCGCTCCCCGGGCCTGCGAAGTCGTCGACACATCGGCATGCGAGTGGATCACACGAGGGCGACCGCCCGCGCACCGGTACGTCCCCATCCTGCCCAGTGCCAGGTGAAGTCCGCGTAGGAGCGGGGCGACGGCCCGGTGATCAGGGCTGCGCGGAAGCGGAGAGCAGCGGCGCGCCGGATGGCGTCACCGGGGCGTCGGCGCCCGGCGTCGCATCGGACGGCGGCGCCGGCGTCGTGGTCGAGGCGGGCGCCTCGGAGGGCGGAGTTCCGCCTCGCTCGTCGAAGCGCGCCGAAGCGGGGATCAGCGCCGAGTCGTAGGCCTCGCCGGGCAGCGGCAGCGGCGGGCCCGCGTCGGTCGGTGGGAGCTGGTCGTCCGGAATGCTCACCAGCGCCAGCGCGCCGAGCACCAGCCCGGAGAACACGACCCCCGCACCCGCTCGCCTGCCGCGACCACCGCGCGGTTCATCATCGGGCCGGGTCGAGCCGAGCGGTGCGCTGGACCCCATCGGCTGCCTGCCACCGCCGAGGGGAGTGCTGGAACCGAGCGCCGCGCCGGAACCGAACCGGCCGGGGCGCGCGCCCGGGTTGACCGCGACGAGCTGCCCCTCCTCGGTCAGCGCGAGCCCGTCGGGCTGCGCGGGGAGTTCGGCGCTCGACGGTATCGACTGCAGGGCTTGCAGCAGTCCGGCGGACATCGACGGGCACGACGCGGAGCGCACCGCCGCCCGGGCCTGCCGTTGGGCGGTGGCCTCGGCCGCGCAGGCCGGGCACCTGGCGAGGTGGGCGGCCGCGCGGTCGTGGGCGCCGGCGGTCAGCTCTCCGTCCACGAATGCCACGAGCGCGTCCAGTGCGAGGTGCTGTTCGGACAGCCCCCACCCCCGCCGAACCGTCATGCCGAGTCCTCCCGAGCCTGCTCCCGCCTAGCTTCCAACGTGGCCTTCAACATCTGCCTGCCGCGGTGGATCCTGCTGCGCACAGTACCGAGCTTCACCCCGAGGGTGGTCCCGATCTCCTCGTACGACAGCCCTTCCACGTCGCACAGCACCACGGCCGCGCGGAACTCCGGCGGCACCTCGTCCAGCGCGGCCTGCAGGTCCGGGTCCAGGTGCGTGTCGTAGAACACCTGCTCGGGGCTGGGGCCGGTGCTGGGCAGCCGGTCGGTGTCCTCGGGCAGGCCCTCCATGCGCAGCCGGGAGCGGCGCCGGGCCATGTCCAGGAAGAGGTTCGTGGTGATCCGGTGCAGCCAGCCCTCGAACGTGCCGGGCTTGTAGGACGCCAAGGAGCGGAAGACGCGGATGAACGTCTCCTGCGTGAGGTCCTCCGCGTCGTGCTGGTTGCCGGTGAGCCGGTACGCCAGCCGGTACACCCGGTCTGCGTGCTCCCGGACCACCTCGTCCCAGGACGGCGGCGTCCACGCCGCCTCCGCGACGGGTGCGGTGGCGACGGCGTGCTGGTCGGCTCGAACGGCCGGACTCATCGACTGTGTTGGCATCGGACGAGAAGCCACCTCCTGCGGCGTGTGCATCCGGGGAACGAACGCGGCCGCCGGTTTGTTCCCCGGCGGAGGCCGGGCGTGGCCGGTGGGACGCGCGTTCCGCGTGCTGCCCTCGTTGCTGGGAGCGGCGGTCCGCTCCCGGTCGATACCCACTCTCGCGCGCGCTCGTGAGGGACGGATGAAAAGGCCCTGAGAGCAGCCTGAGAACCTGACGTTCACCTGATCGGCGCAAGATCCGACGTGATGCCGGAAACAGCCGTCTAACGATGTGCCGAACGGGGGCAACCGAACCGGCCGCTGAAGATAATCTTGCGCCTCGTGATACCCGAGACGTCGATCGGCACCGGTCCCCTGGACCGGCCGGGCAGCATGCTCGGCGACGCCCGCGGATCCATCGGGCACGCGGCCGACCCAGCGGAAGAGTCCATCGACGGGTCCGCGGGCGCCGCGCTGCGCTTCCTGGCGACCGTGCTGCGCGCGAAGTCCGTCGTCGAGGTGGGCTCCGGCACGGGCGCCTCGGCGAGCTGGCTGCTCCGCGGCATGGTGCCCGAAGGCGTGCTGACCTCGATCGACATCGACGCCGCCGCGCAGCACATCGCGCGCGAGGCGCTGGCGGCCGAAGGCGTCCCCCGGTCCCGCACCCGGTTCATCGCCGGGCTGGCCGAGCGGGTGCTGCCGAAGCTCACCGAGGGCGCCTACGACCTGGTGTTCGTCGACGCGATGCCGACCAAGTACCCGGCGTTCCTCGAACTCGGCGCACCGCTGCTGCGTCCGGGCGGGGCCATCGTGTTCGCCGGGCCGGTCGACGCCGCGCAGCGGCAGGAGCCGCGCGCCCAGGCGCTGCGCGAGCTGACCAGGGCGGTGCGCGCGGACGAGTCGCTGGTGCCGGTGGCGCTGCCCGTCGGCGACGGCCTGCTGGCCATCGCCCGCACCGAGCAGTCGTGACCGCCGAGCAGCGGTGACCGCGCGAGCGCAGCGACCGCGGTGAGCCCGCGCGGCGGCGACCTCTCCTGAACGCTCGCGGATCGATCAGGCCGGGGAGACCGACAGGAGTTGACCGGCGAGGCCGCGGGCGCGGGTGGACAGGCGCTTGGCGACGTCGGTGAGCACCTGCGCGGCGGGCGACTCGGGGGCCTCGACGACCAGCGGAGTGCCGCTGTCGCCCGCTTCGCGCAGCCGGGTGTCCAGCGGCACCTGGCCCAGCAGCGGGACCTCCGAGCCGACGGCGCGGCTCAGCGAGTCGGCCACGATCTGGCCGCCGCCGCTGCCGAAGACCTCCATGCGCTGCCCGTCGGGCAGTTCCATCCAGGACATGTTCTCCACGACGCCGGCGAGCCGCTGCCGGGTCTGCATGGCGATGGCGCCCGCGCGCTCGGCGACCTCGGCCGCGGCCTGCTGCGGAGTGGTGACGACGAGGATCTCGGCGTTCGGGATGAGCTGGGCGGTGGACAGCGCGATGTCCCCGGTGCCGGGCGGCAGGTCCAGCAGCAGCACGTCCAGGTCGCCCCAGAAGACGTCGGAGAGGAACTGCTGCAGGGCGCGGTGCAGCATCGGCCCGCGCCACACGACGGGCGTGTTGCCGGGGGTGAACATGCCGATGGAGATGACCTTCACGCCGTGCGCCTGCGGCGGCATGATCATCTTCTCGACCTGGGTGGGCTTGCCGCCCGAGCCGAGCATCCGCGGGACCGAGTGGCCGTAGATGTCGGCGTCGACCACGCCGACCGACAGCCCGCGCTTGGCCATCGCGGCGGCGAGGTTCACCGTGACGCTGGACTTGCCGACGCCGCCCTTGCCGGAGGCCACGCAGTACACGCGGGTCATCGAGCCGGGTTCGGCGAACGGGATGCGGGGTTCGTCGGCGTTGCCGCGCAGCTTCTTGCGCAGCTCGGAGCGCTGCTCGTCGCTCATCACGTCGAGCTCGACGGTCACCGCCCGCACGCCTTCGACGGCACCGACCGCGGTCTCGACCCGCTGCGTGATCGTCTCCCGCATCGGGCAGCCCTGGACGGTCAGGTACACGCCGACGGCGACCGCGCCGTCCTCGACGGCCACGGATTTGACCATGCCGAGATCGGTGATCGGCTTGTGGATCTCCGGATCCTCGACCTGGGTGAGGGCCTGGCGGACGGCCTCTTCGGTGGGAGCGGAGTGCGTGCTGGTCACGGTTGCGGTGACACCGACCCTTCCTGCGGCTGTGCTTGCCCTCGATGCTACGGGCCGACCGTCGATGTTACGGGCCGGTAGCTCCGGGAACACCGGCGAGGTGCGCAGCGCGTGACGGCCCGCCGGGGCGTCCGGATCGCGTCCGCGGGTGCGCTCGGAGGTGGCGGAACAGCCCTGTGCGCTGGTTTATTCCAGGCACCGGCCCCGACGTGCTCACATCTGGGAAATGCGGGGGCGCTTCGCATTCGTGTGACTGCCCTCCGTAGTATCACTCATCGTGACCGAGACGGGTCTTGATCGATTACCCACTCGTGGCGAGCTGCTGGCCTATCGAACCTTCCTGCGCGCGCACGCCCGCGTCACGCGCTGCCTGGAAGGAGATCTGATCGCCGAGCAGCGGCTGACGCTGGCCGCCTACGACGTGCTGCACGCGCTTTACGAAGCGCCCGAGCGCAGGCTGCGCATGACCGAGCTCGCGGACGCCGTGCTGCTGTCCAGGTCCGGCGTGACGAGACTGGTCGACCGCCTGGAGCGGATCGGTCTGGTCAGTCGCGTCCGGGTCGATTCGGACGGCAGGGGGGTGCTCGCGGTGATCACCGAGGCCGGCGAAGGCCGGTTGCGCACCGCATCCAGAACGCACCTCGGTGGAGTGACCCAGTACTTCCTTTCGGTGACCGAGCCGCGGGAGCTGGAGGAGTTCGCCCGGACCTGCGAGAAGCTCGCCGCCGGCGGCGTTCCGGCCCCGCCGGGGCAGCGCGCCCAGGCCTGATCGCGCGTTCGCCGCCGCGCGATCACGCGTCCTCGCGGCCCTCCGCGCCCTGGCGGCGGCGCCGCGCGCCCGCGCTCTCGGTGCCGGGCAGCTCGTCGCGCAACCGGTCGAGCTCGCCGCGCAGGTAGTCGCGGGTGGCGACCTCGCCGATCGCCAGCCGCAGCGCGGCCAGCTCCCGCGCCAGGTACTCGGTGTCGGCCTTCGTCTGCTCGGCCCGCGCGCGGTCCTCCTCCAGCGACACCCGATCCCGGTCGTCCTGCCGGTTCTGCGCCAGCAGGATCAGCGGCGCCGCGTACGAGGCCTGGGTGGAGAACGCCAGGTTCAGCAGGATGAACGGGTACGGGTCCCAGCGCAGGCCCACCGCGAACAGGTTCATCGCGATCCAGCTGATCACGAACACCGTCATCCAGAACAGGAACTTGCCGGTGCCGAGGAAGCGGGCCACGCGTTCGGAGATCTGGCCGAACAGCTCCGGGTCGAAGTCCACGGTGAACCGGCGCGGCATCCGGGGCTGGTCGAGCCGCCGCCGGGACAGCAGTTCAGGCATCGTCGCTCGCTTTCGGTGCGTCCGGGGAGTTCCGGTCGTCGGGCAGCCCGCTCTCCCGCCAGTTCTCCGGCAGCAGGTGGTCGAGCACGTCGTCCACCGTGACCGCGCCGATCAGGTGCTCCTGGTCGTCGAGTACCGGACCGCACACCAGGTTGTAGGCGGCGAAGTAGCGGGTCACCTCGGCCAGCGTCGCCGTCGGCGGCAGGCTCGCCAGGGTGGTGTCCAGCGCGCCCGCCACCAGCGTCGACGGCGGTTCGCGCAGCAGCCGCTGGATGTGCACGCAGCCCAGGTAGCGGCCGGTGGGCGTCGCCGACGGCGGGCGGCAGACGAAGACCATGCTGGCCAGCGCCACCGGCAGCTCCGCGTTGCGCACCATCGCGAGCGCCTCGGCGATGGTGGCGTCCGGGCCGAGGACCACCGGCTCCGGTGTCATCAGGCCGCCCGCGGTGTCCGCCGAGTAGGCGAGCAGGCGCTTCACCGGGGCGGACTCGGCGGGCTCCATCAGCTCCAGCAGCCGGTTCTTGTCCACTTCGGGCAGTTCGGCGAGCAGGTCGGCGGCGTCGTCGGGGCTCATGGCCTCCAGCACGTCCGCGGCCCGGTCCTCCCCGAGGTGCCCGATCAGGTCCTTCTGGTCGTCCTCGGGCAGTTCCTCCACGACGTCGGCGAGCCGTTCGTCGTCGAGCGCCTCGGCCACCTCGTAGCGGCGCTTCGCGGGGAGTTCGTGCAGCGTGCTGGCCACGTCCACGGCGCGCATCGTGTCCAGCAGGGCCAGCAGCTGCGCCACGCCCTGCGGCCGGTCGGTGAGCTCCGCGGCGGCGAGCCCGGTGATCTGGTCCCACTCCACCACCTGCACCGGACCGCGCCTGCCGAGCCGCCCGGTGCGCTCCCGGACCGCGAGCCTGCTGATCCGCCAGTCGCGGGTGCGGGTCTGCTCCAGCGCCGCGTCCACCAGCACCGCCGAGGCGCCGGTGGCGGCGAGGGTGACCTTCGCGTCCAGCAGCTGCCCGAGCACCAGCACCTCGTTGGGCCGCTGGTGGAACTGGCGGGTGTTGACCGAGCCGGTGGCGAGGGTGACCGCGTTCGGCTCGACGCGCACCACCCGCAGCATCGGCACGAAGATCCGCCGCCGCGCCGCCATCTCCATCACCAGGCCGAGGATCCGCGGCGGCTGCCCGGCGGCGCGCAGCCCGGCGACGACGTCGCGCACCTTGCCGATGGACTCGCCGTCCGGGCCGAACACGGCGAGCCCGGCGACCCGCGCCGCGAAGACCCTGGTTGTGGCTGCCACGCTGATCAGGCTAGTCGCCGGGCCGGTGCCGGGCAGTCGCGGCGACCGGGGTCACAGCCGGTGCGGTGCGGGCCGTGGTAGAGAGCTGGGTGCCCGTGCCCGATGAGGAGGTTCCCCGTGGTCGATCGCCGACGTGCCCGCCGCAGCTGCCTGGCCGTTCCCGGTTCCAGCGCCAAGATGATCGACAAGGCCCGCGGACTGGCGGTGGACTCGTTCTTCCTGGACTTGGAGGACGCCGTTGCCCCGCTGGCGAAGGCGGAGGCCCGCGGCCGGGTCGCGGCCGCGCTGAACGAGGGCGGCTGGGACGGCAAGATCCGTTCGGTGCGGGTCAACGACCTCACCTCGCAGTGGACCTACCGGGACGTGGTGGAGGTCGTGGAGACCGCCGGGGAGAACCTGGACACCATCGTGCTGCCGAAGGTGTCCACGCCGGACCACGTGCGCTGGCTGGACCTGACGCTGACCCAGGTGGAGCGCGCCACCGGCCTGGAGGTCGGCCGGATCGGCGTCGAGGCGCAGATCGAGGACGCGCGCGGACTGGCCGAGGTGGACGCCATCGCATCGGCATCGCCGCGCGTCGAAGCGCTGGTGTTCGGCCCCGCCGACTTCATGGCCTCGATCGGCGTGCGGTCCATGGTGGTCGGCGAGCAGCCGCCCGGCTACGACGTGGGCGACGCCTACCACTACGTGCTGATGCGGATGCTGGTGGCGGCGCGGGCGCACGACGTGCAGGCGATCGACGGGCCGTACCTGGCGATCAAGGACGTCGAGGGGTTGCGGCGGGTCGGCGGCCGCTCGGCGGCGCTGGGCTTCGACGGCAAGTGGGTGCTGCACCCGGCGCAGGTGGACGCGGTGAACGAGCTGTTCTCGCCGCGCCAGGCGGACTACGACCACGCGGAGAACGTGCTGGACGCCTACGAGTGGCACACCTCGGAGGCGGGCGGCAAGCGCGGCGCGGCGATGCTCGGCGACGAGATGATCGACGAGGCCTCCCGGAAGATGGCGTTGGTCATCGCGGGCAAGGGCCGCGCCGCGGGCATGTCCCGCACCGACCGCTGGACCCCGCCCACCGGGTGATGACCTGCGCCGCACCGCCCGTGTGGGCGATCCCGGGGCCGGTGCGGCGCGGTACGTTCTGATCAACAGTGATCGCCGGAGCCGCCGCTGGACGAACCGGCCCCGGCGTGCGGGTCGACCGAGGGGGCGGCGACGTGGCGGATCAGGAACCGGTGGACGAACCGGGGGAGCGCGAACCGGACGCGGTGTCGCGGACCGGCGCGGAGAACGACCAGGAGCTCCGGCTGGCGCTGGCGATGCGCGGCGGGGCGAGCCTCGCGGTGTGGATCGGCGGTGCCGTCGCCGAGATCGACCTGCTGCGCTGCGCGACGTCCCGGTCGGACCGGCCGGCCGTGGACCGGGCGGCCGCGGACCGGGCGGGACGGGTCGAACCGCCCCGGGCGGAGCGGACCGACGACGACGCCGAGCACCCGTGGGCGGCGCTGGCCGGGCTCGCCGGCTACGACTCGGTGTCGGTGGACGTGCTCGCCGGGGCGTCGGCGGGCGGGCTGAACGCGACGCTGCTGGCCGCCTCGATCGTCTACGGCATGCCGTTCGAGGACATGCGCGAGCTGTGGGTGCGGCTCGCCGATCTGGAGGCGATGAGCCGCGCGGTGCCGAAGTTCTGGCACCGCAGGCCCGATTCGCTGCTGGAGGGCGACGACTACTTCCGCGCCGAACTGGCCCGGCTGATCACCGAGCTCACCCCGCATCCGCGGGACGCCCGCAACCTCGGGTCCCGGCTGGACCTGCTGCTCACCGCGACCCTGCTGGACCCGGTGCTGGAGCGGCACTTCGACGGCCGCTCCGGGCCGCTGGTCGAGCAGCGCCGCACCGCCATGTTCCGGTTCCGGCACCGCGGTCGCTCCGGGCAGCCGCTGTCGGACTTCGGCACCGGCCCCGACTTCCCGGCGACCGCGCTGCGGATGGCGCAGGCGGCGCGCGCCACCTCCTCGTTCCCGTTCGCGTTCGAACCGGCACAGGTGCACGCGAGCATCGGCGGGGCACCGGCCGGACAACCGGACATGCTCGGGGTGTTCTCCGAGACGACCACCGATCCGCGCCCGTACCGGGTGATCGACGGCGGGGTGCTGGACAACATCCCGGTGACCGCGGCCGTGGAGGCGATGGCCGCGGTGCCCACCGAGCGGCCCAGCTCGCGCTGGTTGCTGTACCTCAACCCGGAACCGGAGACGGTCGGCGAGGGCAGGCCGCTGAGCAGGCAGCTGGCGCTACCGGTGGCCTCCACCGCGATGAGCGCCCGCATGTCGCAGGAGTCGCTGCTGGCCGACATCCACGCGCTCGACGAGCACAACGCGGCGGTGCAGCGCACCGAACTGCGCCGCAGGTCCGTGTTCGCGCCGCTGCTGGCCGCCGCCCCCGCCGTCCGCGAAGCGGAGCTGCTGGCCCAGGCCGCGCGGGTCGAAGCGGAGTACGCGGTGGTGCGCGCGGAGCTGGACGCCCAGGCGGTGGTGCGGCTGCTGGTCGAACCCGCGGGCAGCGAGGACGGCAGGCTGCTGCCGCCGGTGGTGGGCGAACCCCTCGAAGGCTGGTCCCCGCAGGTCCGCACCGTGCTGGGGCGTCGGCTGGGCGCGGTGCTGGCCGGGATGGCGCTGGCGGAACCGGGGCGGGTGTTCGACGACGTGCGCGGGCTGCACTCCGGGGTGCAGGAGTGCCTGGACTGGGCGCGGGACATCGGCCGCTGGGCCGAGGCGGAGCAGCTGCCGGTGATCGGGCGCTGCAAATCGGAGCTGTACCGGCTGCGCACCTTCGCCCAGGTCCTGGAGGGCCACGCCGACCGGTACTGGGTGGACGGCGCCCGGCACGAACCGATCGTCGAGCTCGGCGAGATGTCGGACTGGGTGCTGCGGGTCGCCGACCGCCGGGACCGGCTGCAGCACCGGCTGCCGTCCCCGGTGCGGCCGCTGCTGGGCGCGGTGCTCGACGAGGTGGACCGGGGGGAGCGGTTCCAGCGCGCGCTGGAGGAGTTCGCCGCCGAGCTCTCGTCGATCGCCGAGTCCTCCGGCGCCGACGCGGTGCCCGAGGACGAGCACGGGGTGGACGCGGTGGCGGAGGCGCGGGTGGTGCTGCACCGCATCGCCGACCGGCTCGCCGCCGCGGCTCCGCCGCGCGGGGACGGCGAGCGGTCCGGGGCGCGCTCGCCCGGGCACGCCCCGGAGCGCACCGCCTCCCCCGAGCAGGTCGGCTACGCGCTGCTGGAGCGCACCGAGCGGCGCGCCGCCGTGCTCCGCGCGCTGGTGGTGCTGACCGCGCCGCTGGACGTCGGCCGTTCGCCGGGCGACCGGATCAACCTGCTGCGCGTCGTCAGCGATGCGCGCTCCCCGCTGCCGTTCGACGCGCTGCGCACCGGCGGCGAGCTGCACGTCGAGGACAAGGTGCGCGGTGGCGACCTGGGCAACTTCGGCGCGTTCCTGTCCGCGCGGTGGCGCGCGAACGACTGGATGTGGGGGCGGCTCGACTCGGCGTCGGCGCTGGTGGGGCTGCTGCTGGTCCCGGCGCGGCTGCTGCGGCACAGCGGCGGCCTCGGCCCGGAGGGCATCGCGGACCGGCTGCGGGAGATCGTCACCACCCCGACCCGCGCGGAGCTCGGCGACGCCGCCGGTTCCGAGCGGTGGCGGGCGTTCCTGGCCGAGCTGTGGGAGCGGCACGCCGACCAGGTGCGCGCCGAGCTGGCGGCCATGTTCGCCGACCCGGTCGACGAGCACCCGCTGACCCGCACCAAGGAACTCGTCGTGGAACGGCTGCACTGGACGATCGCCGCCCAGGAGGTGCCGTTCGTCGCGACCGTCGCACCCGGCGCCGACCCGGGCGAGCCCGCGCTGCCGGACATCCCCGAACCGGAGCCGCTCGCCGACGAGGTGCGGCGCTACTCGGTCGGCCGCGAGCGGGTGGCGGACCTCGGCGAGCCCCGGCTCGCCTCGATGGCGACCCGGGCCGGGCTGGTGGCCTACCGCGCGGTGCGGCCGGGCACGGCGGGCGTGCTGCGGCTGCTGGGGCGGGTGGCGACGACCGTGGTGAAGCCGGTGCTGCTGCTGGCGGTGCTCGCGGTCGCCGCGCCGCGCCGCGTGGCGCTGGCGGCGTTGCTCGGCGCGACGGCCGTGGTGCTCAGCGGGGTGGCCCCGGCCGGATCCGATGCGCTGTTCCCGCGGGAGGTCTCGCTGAGCTGCCCGGCCGTGCCGCCGGCGGATTCGGACGGCACGACCTACTGCATGGGCTGGTACCCGGGCGCGTCGGCCGGGGACCGGATCGCGGTGCTGCCGCCGGACTCCTCGGCGGTCGCGGCGCTGCGGCCGTTCACCTTCGATCCGTTCCAGATGAACGCGGGTGTGCTGCTGGCGCTGATCGTGGTCGCCGCTTCCGCGCTGTGGCTGGGCTTCCGGTCGCTGAGCCGGGGCCGGAGCGCGGCCCGCTGGCTGCCCGCCGCGATCACCGCGGTGGTGGTGACCGCGGCGGTGGTGTGGATCGCCGACACCGGGCTGACGCTCGGACCGCAGGGGCTGGTGCTGACGGCCGTGGCGGTGAACTTCCTGCTCTCGCTGGGGCTGCGGCCGTGGGGCCGGGCCGTGGCGGCGCTGCTGTCGGCGGCCGTGTTCACCACGGCGCTGTGGCTGGTGGACCCGCCGGTGGGCGAGGTCGGGTGGCTGGTGCCCACCGCGATCGCGGCCGCCTACGCGCACATGGTGCTGCTGTCCACGGTGGACCTGCTGCGGCCCCGCCCGCGCCCCGAGCACGGCGCCGAGCGGTCCGGGACGGCGGGCGGCACCGGTTCCGCCCGATCGGAGGTGGTTCGCGGCGAACCGGCCGCCGGCCCCCGAACACTATGATCAGCGAGGTGAGCGACTACCCGGCCGGCCCGGTGCAGGCAGGCGTCCCGTACCAGCTGCTCGCCCGCGACGCCCGGCACCGCTGGTGGCGGCCGCTGGTGGCGCTGCTGGTGTTCGCGGTGCTGGCCTTCGTGCTGCTGCTGGTCGCCATGCTGGTGCTGGCCGCGTTCGTGCTGTACCCGGCGGGTTTCGGGGACGTGCGGATCGCGGCGCTCGTGCGGGACCCGGAGTCGGTCGAGGCGCTGGTGCGGGATCCGTTCGTGCTGCTGTTCGTCTCCTTCGGGGCGCTGGTCTCGCTGATCCCGGCGGCGGTGCTCACCGCGCTGTGGGTGCAGCGGCGCAGCCCGCGGCAGCTGATCGGGGTCACCGGCCGGTTCCGCCGGCGGTGGTCGGCGGAGTGCCTGCTCGCCGCCCTCGCGGTGTTCGCCGTCGCGTTCGCGGTCTCGGCGCTGCTGACCTGGGTCACCGGGGGTTCGTTCGGCCCCGGGTTCCCCGGCTGGGCCGACTACGGGCGGGTGGCGCTGCTGGCGCTGGTGGTGGTGCCGGTGCAGAGCGCCGCCGAGGAGTTCGCCTTCCGCGGGTTCCTGCTGCAGGCGGTGAGCGCCTGGTTCCGCACCCCGTGGCCCGCGATCGCGCTGACCTCGCTGCTGTTCCTGCTCGGCCACGGCTACACCGATCCGCTGGTGTGGTGCCAGCTGCTGGTGATGGCGGTGTCGATGTGCTGGCTGGTGGTGCGCACCGGCGGCCTGGAGGCGGCGATCGCGCTGCACGTGGTGAACAACTCGCTGAGCCTGCTCGTCGGCGGCCTCGGCGGGGTACCCGGGGTGGAGCAGGCCGGGGACTTCCCCGTCGGCGACGTGCTGCCGTTCATCGCGGCGATCCTGGCCTACGCCTGGTGGGCGGATCGGCGGGCGGCGCGCCGCGGCGCGTGGAACGTCACCGGCGGCCGGGTGGAGCTGCGGCCGTGGTCGCTGCGCCCCGCCACCCAAGACGATCTCCGGCCCGAGGTGTCGGGGTAGCCTGGAGGTGGGGACGATAGGGGACGAATCGGGCTCCTGCCGGTCCCGCCAGGAAGTGCGCTCCACGGAGGTGTCAGCGGTGTCCTACCCGTTTTCCGGCTCGGCTCGGCCGGCGCCGGGTTCACCGAGCAGCATGCCCACCCCGCCGACGGGGTGGCCGATCGGCTCGTACGGCACGTACGAGGAGGCGCAGCGCGCGGTCGACCACCTGGCCGGCTCGGACTTCCCGGTGCGGGAGGTGACCATCGTCGGTGTCGACCTGATGCTCGTGGAGCGGGTCACCGGCAAGTTGACCTGGGGCAAGGTGCTGGCCGGTGGAGCGGCCTCCGGGGCGTGGATCGGGCTGCTGATCGGCCTGGTCATGAGCATCGCGTCGCCGCAGGGCACCGGCGCGCTGAGCTCGATGCTGGCCGGACTGGGCGGCGGCATCCTCATCGGCGTCGGGTTCGCCGCCGCCGGGTACGCGGCGATGCGCGGGCGGCGGGACTTCTCCTCGGCGAGCCAGCTGGTCGCGGGGCGCTACGACGTGCTGGCCCAGCCCCGGCACGCCGAGCACGGCCGGAACCTCCTCGCGCACCTGGCGATGCGCCCGCAAGCGTCCCCGTGAGCTCGTCTCTCCGGGGCTCGTCCGGGGTCCCGCCGCGGCGGAGCATTCTGGCGGACGGCGGTCAGCCGTCGTAGTGGTAGCGGCAGGCGGCGATCTGGATCTGGTCCTCCTGGACCCGGTAGACCAAGCGGTGCTCATCGGTGCTGCGGCGCGACCAGAACCCGTGGAACCCGTGCTCGAGCGGTTCCGGTTCGCCGATGCCCTCGTTCCCGTTCCGTTCGACGTCCTTGAGCAGCGTGTTGATCCTCGTGCGTACCTTGCGGACCTGGCTCCGCCACCAGACGTGATCCGCCCACGCGTTCGCATCCCGGACGAACTTCATTCGACGAGGTCCCGCGTGACGCCCCCGCCGTGCTCGAGCCGTTCGATCGAGGACAGCAACCTGCGGGCGTTCTCCGGGCTCTCGAACAGGTAGGCCGTTTCCTTCAGCGACTCGTAGTCGTCCAGCGCGACCAGGACGACCGGCTCGTGCCCGGCCCTCGTGATCACGACCTCCTCGCGGTCGTCGACCACGGAGTTCAGCGTTTCGGCGTACTCGGCGCGGAACTCGGAGCAGGACATCGTCTTCATCGGTCACCTCCTCGGCGTGTGGAAAGTTGTACGCCTCTTCCGCTCGTGTCGGGACCCCGCACCGTTCGCGGACACCGGCGGTGCGCACGGTTGGGGGCTTGTCGCGGGTGTCGGCGGCGCCCTAGGTTGCTGTCACCGCGCTGATCATCGGTGCGGCGGTGGCGTGCGGCGGGGCGCGGGCACTCGGCCTCGGGCGCACCTGCGCGAGCAGACCGGGAGGTCCGACCACGGTGAGGGTGCGCAGACGCGCTGGGGGCGCGGTCCGGCTGGCCGCGGCGTGCGGGACGGCGGTGCTGGCCGTCTCGGCCCTGAGCGCCTGCGCGGCCCCGCGGCACGACGACGTCGTCAACCTGTACTACGCGCCGGAGGAGAACCTCCAGACCGTCGTCGACCGGTGCAACGACCAGGCCGACGGCCGGTACCGCATCGTCTACCACAAGCTGCCGCGCGACGCGGACGGCCAGCGCGAGCAGCTGGTGCGCAGGCTGGCCGCGCAGGACGACGGCATGGACGTGCTCGGCCTGGACACCACCTGGACCGCGGAGTTCGCCCGCGCCGGCTGGGTCCGCGAGTGGACCGGCGCGGACCGGCGGCGAGCCGAGGACGGCACCCTCGCCGGACCGCTGGCCTCGGCCCGCTACGGCGGGAAGCTGTTCGGGGCGCCGAAGAACACCAACGTGCAGCTGCTCTGGTACCGCTCCGACGTGGTGGACCGGCCTCCGCGCACCTGGGACGAGATGATCGAGCAGGCGAAGCGGTTCGAGGCCGCGGGCGAGCCGTCGACGATCCTCGTCCCGGGCGCCCAGTTCGAGGGCTACGTGGTGCAGTTCAACACCCTGCTGGCCTCCGCGGGCGGGAAGCTGATCTCCGACGACGGCACCCGCGCCGTGGTCGACGAAGGCGTGGTGCGCGCGCTGGAACAGCTCAAGGCCCTCGCCGACTCCGGGCTGACCAGCCGGTCCATGTCCAACTCGCAGGAGGACGACGTCCGGCTGGAGTTCCAGCAGGGCGACGCGGCGTTCCAGCTGAACTGGCCGTTCGTCTACCCGTCGATGCAGGAGGACGCGCCGGACATCGCGCGGAACGTCCGCTGGGCCCGCTACCCGAGCTCCGACCCGGCGCGGCCCAGCAAGGTCACCCTCGGCGGGTTCAACCTCGCCGTCAGCGCCCACTCGCCGAACCCGCAGGCGTCCTTCGACGCGGCGCTGTGCCTGCGCAGCCCGGACAGCCAGCGGTTCTCCGCGATCCACGACGGGGTGCCACCCACCATCGAATCCGTCTACGCCGCACCCGAGATGGCCGCCGAGTACCCGATGCGCGACACCATCCTGGAAGAGCTGCGGGACCCGGCGATCCGACCGATCACGCCCGCCTACCAGAACGTCTCGACGGTGCTGTCGAAGCTGCTGTCCCCGGCGTCGCGGATCGACCCGCCGCGCACCGCCGAGCGGATCCGCACCGAGGTGCAGAATGCCCTGGATTCGCGGGGGGTGCTGCCGTGACGTCCGCCGTCGACCAGGCGAAGCGCGCCGAGCGCAGGCTCGGCTGGATGCTGTGCGCACCGGCCGCGCTGGTGATGCTCGCCGTCACCGGCTGGCCGATCCTGCACGCGGTGTGGCTGTCGTTCCAGCGCTACGACCTCAAGTACCCGGACCAGCGCGAGTTCGTGGGACTGGAGAACTACCTGACGGTGCTGTCCGACCAGTACTGGTGGACGGCGTTCGGCACCACGCTGCTCATCGTCGCCACCCAGCTGGTCATCGAGTTCGTGCTGGGCATGGCGTTGGCGCTGATCATGCACCGGGCTGTGCTCGGGCGCGGCCTGGTGCGCACGGTCAGCCTCATCCCGTACGGCATCGTCACCGTCGTCGCCGCGTTCAGCTGGCGCTACGCGTGGACCCCGGACACCGGCTACCTGGCGAACCTGGTCACCGACGGCGCGCCGCTGACCGAGCGCGGCAGCGCGCTGGCGATCATCGTGCTGGCCGAGGTGTGGAAGACGACGCCGTTCATGGCGCTGCTGCTGATGACCGGACTGGCGCTGGTGTCCGAGGACCTGCTGGAGGCCGCGCGGATCGACGGCGCCTCCCCCTGGCAGCGGTTCACGAAGGTGATGCTGCCGGTGATGAAGCCGGCGATCCTGGTGGCGGTGCTGTTCCGCACGCTCGACGCGTTCCGGGTCTTCGACAACATCGTGGTGCTCACCGACGGCGCGCAGGACACCTCCTCGGTGTCGGTGCTGGCCTACAACAACCTGATCAAGGGGTTGAACCTCGGCATCGGCTCCACCATGTCGGTGCTGATCTTCCTGGCGGTGGCGCTGATCGCGTTCCTGTTCGTGAAGCTGTTCGGCGCGGCCGCGCCCGGCGCCGATGAGGACGGGGGCCGCCGATGAGCCGGAAACCGGCCGACACCGCCAAGTGGACGGTGCTCAACGCGGTGGTGGTGACGTACGCGCTGGTGCCGGTGCTGTGGATCGTGTCGCTGTCGTTCAAGACCTCCGCGGGGCTCAGCGACGGCCGGTTCATCCCGGCGGAGTGGACGCTGGCGAACTACGCGGCGATCTTCCAGACCGGCGAGTTCCTGCGCGCGCTGCTCAACTCGATCGGCATCGCGCTGATCTCCACGGCGATCGCGGTGGTGCTGGGCGCGATGGCGGCCTACGCGATCGCGCGGCTGGACTTCCCCGGCAAGCGGGCGCTGGTGGGAGTGTCGCTGCTCATCGCGATGTTCCCGCAGGTCTCGCTGGTCGCACCGCTGTTCGAGATCGAGCGGACGCTCGGGCTGTTCGACACCTGGCCGGGGCTGGTGCTGCCGTACACCACGTTCTCGCTGCCGCTGGCGATCTACACGCTGTCCGCGTTCTTCCGCGAGATCCCGTGGCAGCTGGAGGAGGCGGCCACCGTGGACGGCGCGACCCCGGGGCAGGCGTTCCGGAAGGTGATCGCCCCGCTGGCGGCGCCCGGGGTGTTCACCACGGCGATCCTGGTGTTCATCTTCTGCTGGAACGACTTCCTGTTCGCGATCTCGCTGACGTCGACGGAGGCGTCCCGCACGGTGCCGGTGGCGTTGCAGTTCTTCACCGGCGACTCGCAGTTCGAGGACCCGACCGGGACGATCGCCGCCGCGGCCGTGGTGATCACGGTGCCGATCGTGCTGTTCGTGCTGCTGTTCCAGCGCCGCATCGTCTCCGGGCTGACGTCCGGGGCGGTCAAGGAATGACCGCGGCCCGCCCGACCGCCGGTCGAACGGGCCGTCCGCGCTCCGCGCGATCAGGTGGTGCCGGCGAACTCCTGGACCCAGTAGTGCCCGTAGGTGCTGCTCGGGTCGTAGGCGTGGCCGACGCCGATGCCGGTGAACCTGCAGTCGAGGATGTTCGCCCGGTGCCCGGGACTGGTGATCCACTGGTGGAAGGTCTCGGCGGCGGCCGCGTTGCCCGCGGCGATGTTCTCGCCCAGCACCTCGGCGCGCGGCAGCACCTCGGCGCGCGGCAGCGCCCGGACGGGGGAGACGGCGTCGGAGTGCGCGAAGTAGTTCTGCTCGGCCATGTCCGCCGCGTGCGCCTGCGCGGAGTGCTCCAGCTCGGGTGCGGGTGCGAGCGGACCGCACCCGGCCTCGGCTCGGACCTGGTTGGTGCGGTCCACGATCTCGGCGGTGAGCGCGTCGAGCCGGGTCTCGTCCGCGTGGGCGGGCGGTGCGGAGGCGAGCAACAGCGAGCACAGCAGGATCGACCGGGCGTACCGGGCCGGGCGAGCGAACATCCGCACCACTCCTCGATTTCAAGGGGTTCCAGGTGCGGACAGTTCTAACCCGCTTTCCGGCGCGCCGACCGGGGAATCCGCGCAACGGGTGATCCGCGAACGCGTGCGGATCACCCGAACGGGAATGCGATCAACGAGGTCCACAGTGGACCCGGGGAATTCAGCCCTGCTGCGCGATGATGATGAACAGCGTCAGGATCCACCCCATCAGCAGGGTGGTCAGCAGGGCGAGCTTGTTGGTGGCGAGACGAGTCATGGCGGTGCCTCCCGGCAGCGTGAGAATGATCGATGCGAATGTCGTCTCACGATGTGGGGGCGGCGGTGCCGCAACGGTGATCAGCGCACGGCGGGCGTGCGCGGCGAGGCGGACAGCGCGTCCCACATCGCACCGGGTTTTCGCCCCCGGCGCGGCGACCTGGGACTTCGCTCCGGTGCCACGTTCCCCGATCCGCTCAGCGGCAGCCTGCGGGTGAACACCCGCCGCCCCATCGCACTGCGGCGCACGACGATCGACATGACTACCTCCTCACTTCTTCCCGACGCGCACCGGAATCCTCACGGCGGCGAATCGTTCGGGGAGAGCGCTCGCGGCGCGGAACCGCGGCGGTCGAGCCTCTGCGGACTACATCGCCCGGGTGATCGAAAACGTTACGGCACGCGGTCACAGCCATTTGTTCCGCCGGAAGATCTTGAACAGCGTCAGGCAGGCCAGCATCATCACCAGCAGCGTCGCCGGATAGCCGAAGGTCCAGTGCACTTCCGGCATGTTGTCGAAGTTCATCCCGTAAATCCCGGCGATCATCGTCGGCGTCGACACGATCGCGACCCACGCGGAGATCTTGCGCATGTCGGTGTTCTGCTGGAGCGTGATCTTGGCCAGCGTCGCGTCCACCAGCGTGGTCAGCAGCTCGTCGAACGAGGCCACCCGCTCGGACACCGTCGTCAGGTGGTCCTCGACGTTGCGGAAGTAGGAGCGCACCTCCTCCGGCACCATCGGCGTGTAGCCCTCGGCCAGCCGCTGCAGCGGTTTCGCCAGCGGCATCACCGCGCGGCGCAGGTCCATGACCTCGCGCTTCATCAGGTAGATCTGCTCGGCCTCGATCTTGGTCCGGGGCGCGAACACGGCGGCTTCCATCTCGTCGATGTCGTCCTGGATGGCCTCGGTGACCTCCAGGTACGTGTCCACCACGTGGTCGGCGATGCCGTGCAGCACCGCGGCCGGACCCAGCTGCAGCTGCTCCGGGTCGGTCTCCAGCTGCGAGCGGACCTGGGCGAGGCTGGCGTGCTTGCCGTGCCGGACCGTGATCACGAAGTCGCGGCCCACGAACGTCATCAGCTCACCGGTCTCCACGATCTCGCTGTTCGCGGTGAGCTTCTCGTTGGCGATGTAGCGCACCGTCTTGAGCACCATGAACAGCGTGCTGTCGTAGCGCTCCAGCTTCGGCCGCTGGTGGGCGTGCACCGCGTCCTCGACGGCCAGCTCGTGCAGCCCGAACGTCTCGGCCAGCCCGTTGAGCTGCGCCTCGTCCGGTTCGTGCAGCCCGATCCAGACGAACCCGGCGCCGCGCCTGCGCACCTCGTCGATCGCCTCGGCGTGCGACCGGTCGCCGGGCAGTCGCACCCCGTCCACGTACACGCCGCAGTCCACGACGTAAGCGGGTGGGGAAGCGGGGGCGGGCGCGGTGCGACCGCTGTGGCGCGCTGCGCGGTTGCGCAGGCCGAGCGAGGGAAGGCTGGGCACGGCGACCTCCAAGGGCGGGAATCGGATCTCGGGTGATCTCGACCGCGCATCCCCACCGGCGCCGATGGGCACCTGGAACCGGCCTAGCCGCAGGCCTCCCAGGCGGGGATGCGATTGGTACTACTCGGAAGCGCGCTGTCGGCACCGCCGCTCACAATCCCTCACCTCCTTCTGCCCGACTCGCCGTGCGCGAGTGGTCCGGACCGGCCAACGGTTCACGATACTCGTCGTTCTCGGTACGGGCGGCGGCGGTGCCGGGTGTGCTGGGACACGGCGAAACGGGTGAACTTCTGCCGCGCGCACGCCTGGAACGCCCTGGATTTCGCCCGGATCGCGCCGATTGTGCGAACCGCCGGATCCGCCGGTTTCAGCTCCGGGCGGACGGGCCCGGGAGCTGCCCCCAACCCCGCAAGGTCGCGGCGAGCCCGTCGGTCAACCGGTGTTCGGCGTCGAGTGTGGCAAAGCTCGCAGCGTCCGCCCACATCGCGTCGGCCGCGTCGTCGCCGGGCGAAAGCACCACGTCATCGGCCCGGCACGCGTAGTCGTGGATGTCGAACGTCCCGGTCGGGGCCGGGCGCAGCACCCGCCCCAGCCACCTGCCGACGATCACGGAGAGTCCCGTTTCCTCCGATAGTTCGCGCCGTACCGCCGAACGATCGGTTTCTCCGGGCTCCACCTTGCCGCCGGGCACCGACCACCGGCCCCTGCCGGGCTCGTTGGCCCGTTTCACCAGCAGCAATCGTCCGCGCGGGTCATGCACGACGGCGCCGACGCACCGGATCAGCGGTCCGTTGGTTATGCTCACCGACACGGAGGGTAGTTGATCCGGACGGTTCGGCTAACGACTGACCCAAGTGCGGGACAATGCTGCCCTACAGCCGCCGAGTGCGGTACAACAGATCGGCAGGCGCCAGCGTGTTCAATGGCTTTTCGGACGGGGTGTATCGCAGTGAACCTTAAGAAGATCCTGACTTGGGCCGGGGTCGCGTTCCTCCTCTTCTTCCTCTTCTCCGCCCCACAGCAAGCCGGTGACCTGGTGAACAACATCCTGGGAAGCCTCCAAGAGGCTGCGCAGGCGGTCATCACCTTCATGCAGAACATCTTCGTGTAGCAGCGCCGAAGGGCGGTTGACGTGTTCGCGCCGAGGGATCCCGACGAGTACCTGCTCGACACCGAACGCCGGGTCATCCGGCTCCGCAGACACTGGGCGAGCCTGGTCTGGGAACTGTTCGAGGCGATCGGGTTGCTGGTCGGCGTGGTCATGGTGTCCCAACTGCTGCCGCAGGACACGAGCCTGCCGCAGAACGTGCTCTGGTACGCGGGCCTCGTCGTGCTGCTCCGGTTCACCTACCAGGTGCTGGACTGGTACGTGGAGCGGATCGTCGTCACCGACAAGCGGTTCCTGATCGCGGAGGGCATCTTCACCACCAACGTGGCGATGATGCCGATCGGGAAGGTCACCGACCTGACCTTCCAGCGGACCCTCGCCGGGCGCATGTTCGGCTACGGCACGTTGGTGGTCGAGTCGGCCGGGCAGATCCAGGCGCTGAACCGGATCGAGTACGTGCCCAACCCGGACGAGGTGGAGGACGCGATCTCCTACCTGGTGTTCGGGGAGAAGAAGGCCCAGCAAGAGCGTTTCTCCATGCTCAAGGCCCGTCGCGCGGCGGTGGGCAAGAAGAAGGCCAAGCTTCCGAGCTGAACCGGTCGCTGCCGAGGCCGGGGGGGGGGGGGGGCCCCCCCCCCCCCGGGGGGGGGTGGGGGGGGGGGGGGGGGGGGGGGGGCCCGGGGGGGGGGGGGGGCCCGGT